>NZ_JBFSTC010000025.1:0-55947 GCF_041466605.1 Vibrio sp. 10N.247.310.17
AAGAGAAGCTGCTTAGTAAACAAGCGAATGATGACAACTACCTTGAAAAACGCCGACATAGAGCCTTCATTAAACTTTGATTTAAATATTGCTTTGTTTTCAAGTCAAGGTTTAACATCTAAAGTGGCTTTGTTGCGTAATTCAATTGAACTAAATCCAGAACCTACGATCTGATCAGCTACGTCCACTCCCTCTCGAAGCTCTATGCCTAAACCTCGTTACAAAACAACCAACTGGAAGCAATATAACCAATCACTCATTAACCGTGGTTCTCTGACCTTTTGAATTGATGAAGAAACGATAAGTGGCTGGGTGCAAAGCAAACAGAATAAGCGCGGGAGGCCACGTCGGTTCAGCGATTTAGCTATCACGACAGCGCTCATGGTGAAACGTGTTTTTTCTATGCCACAGAGAGCTCTGCAAGGGTTTATCGACTCAATATTTAGGCTTGCCCATGTTCCATTAAGTTGTCCGCTCTACACCTACATCAGTCGTAGAGCAAAGCAAGTTGAGGGCTCATTTAAGACTAAAACGAGAGGAGCAATACAGCACCTAGCCATTGATGCAACTGGCCTTAAGGTTTATGGCGAAGGTGAATGGAAAGTCAAAAAACATCGGACGGATGGCAAGCGTAGAGTCTGGCGAAAGCTACATATTGCAGTCGATACAAGCACTCATGAGATCATTGCCGCCGAGCTAAGTTTATCAATGGTTACAGATGGAGAAGTACTCCCGAACTTACTGAAACAAACACGCCGAAGTATCCTTGAGGTGTCTGGTGATGGCGTTTACGACACGAGGTTGTGTCATGCTGCTATTAAGATTAAGGGAGCCATTGCGCTTATTCACCCAAGAGAAGGGACAGCCTTTTGGGAGCATGGTTATCATCGAAATTTCGCAGTGGGTTGCCAGAAGTTATACGGCTCAAATAAGTATTGGAAAGAGCGGTATGGATACCATAGACGTTCACTCTCAGAAAAAGTTAAACAGTTGCTAGGAGGACGATTGAGCTCAAGAAATTACAATGCGCAGGTGGGTGAAACTTACGCGATGATAAAAGCGTTGAACAAGCTTACTGAGTTAGGTATGCCTGAAACTTGTCGTTTTGACTAAGAAACACACGAAACGGGGTGGCCCTATCCTCAAAATTTAATTACGCAATAAAGCCAACG
The DNA here is from genome assembly GCF_041466605.1 of Vibrio sp. 10N.247.310.17. Classification (NCBI taxonomy): domain Bacteria; kingdom Pseudomonadati; phylum Pseudomonadota; class Gammaproteobacteria; order Vibrionales; family Vibrionaceae; genus Vibrio; species Vibrio sp. 10N.247.310.17. Next base: position 1,173 of record NZ_JBFSTC010000025.1, read on the forward strand.
GTGGAAGTAACTTAAGCAAGGTAGTAGAGGTATTCTCAATTGTATAGTGACTTAGCGACACAACCCCGCTCGTTCCAATACTAGTCTTGTCAAGTCCGTTGAGAGTATAGTAAAGGCTCGTCAATTCAATTTTAAACAGCTCAACTCTCATGATCACGTTACGATTTCTCATGCATAAGTAAACGAGCCAAAACGTTCAACGTGTCATTCAAGATAAAGACCTGGAGAGCAAAATAGCATTTAGCCATTAATACGACAGGACTGGAGGCCCAATATGATGGAGATAAAAAACACTGCACAGAAGGGAAAGCATCGAGTTTGGGGTGAGCTCTATTTAGCAATAGATACTAATACTCGTGAAATCATTCCGGATGACTCGAGTTTATCGAATGTCACCAACGGTGAAACGCTTCTAGGCTGATTTAGACAAACTCGTCGTAGAACTAATGTGATCTCTGATGATGATACTTACGACACAAACAATACTAAAAAACCATATGAATTAACGAATGGCTCCGCTTGTTTCACGAGGAGAAAGGGTTGCTTTTTGGATTCGAGGTCAATCGCACAATTTAGTCATTGCTTGTCAGAAGCTATAATAGTTAAATATGCAAACACGATAGGAGTCGACTAATCATCAAACACACTTACGAGTTTCTACATAAGTTTGAAAAATCGACAGATATTTTTAAAGTCCAAAAACTCACCTAGCTTCATACTTGGACCTAAGGCTAACGAAAAAACCAGAAACTTAGGCTACCGGATGTTTCTAAATCATTAACCTAATTTTTAGAAAGAAACACTCGTTTAATTATTATTGATGCTCAGGGTCATCGTCGAGAGCATGACTCGGTAACGCATTCCAAACCGCTTTTACCAGCGTAGCAAGCGGGATAGCAAAGAACACGCCCCAGAATCCCCACAGTCCGCCAAACACCAATACCGCAACAATAATCGCGACTGGGTGCAGATTCACTGCTTCAGAGAACAAAACCGGAACGAGCACGTTGCCATCTAGCGCTTGGATAATACCGTAAGCCAATAACAGCCAGTAGAACTGAGGCTCTAATCCCCACTGGAACAGGCCAACAATCGCAACTGGAACGGTCACAGCTGCCGCACCGATATAAGGAATCAGTACCGAGAAGCCAACCGCGACAGCCAGCAGAGCTGAATAACGTAAATCTAGAATCGCAAAGGTCACGTAGCTGACACCGCCGACGATCAAAATCTCAAGCACCTTACCGCGAATGTAGTTTGAGATTTGTTGGTTCATCTCAACCCAAACCTTGGTCGCTAGACGACGGTTCTTAGGCAGAACACCACTAGCCATACTGATCATCTCTTCTTTGTCTTTCAAAAGGAAGAAAATCAGCAGCGGTACAAGAATCAGGTAAACCGCAAGCGTCGCCAAACTAACAAGAGAAGCTAAAGAGCCCTTCACAACGCTTTCGCCAAAGCCTAATGCTTTGTTTTTCGCATTAGACACAATCGATTCAACGATCTGCAGGTTTGCTAGTTCAGGGTAACGCTCAGGAATGGTTGCGATGAACTTCTGTAAACCACCATACATGCTTGGAATATCATTGATAAGGTTACCTACCTGTTCCCAAATCGTTGGTACTAGACCAAACAGCGCAAGTAACATCACGCTAAAGAACATTAAAATCACCAACATCACTGATGGGGTTCTTGGAACACCGAGTCTTTGAAGTTGAGTAACCGGCCACTCAAGCAGGTAAGCCAAAACAATAGCCACCAAAAGAGGGGCTATGAGGTGACCAAAGAAGTAGATCGTAATAAAGCCGAAGAGAATGATGGCAACCAAGCTGACAGCATGGGGATCAGAGAAACGTCGTTTATACCAACGATTGACCATTTCAAGCATTTGACTGCAATTCCTTTTTAGTGACGAGGAGATGATGGTAATTAGAGCAAACCTCTACGATGACGTCATAGGCTTGCTTAGACAAAAAAGTAACAATATCTTTCATCGAGCTGTTATCAGAGACATAAATTGACAATGATTGCCCTACTTCTAACTTTACACTGTGACGCTTGGCTAATAATAGTGCCATTGGACAGCGCTCTTGGCGTAAATCTAGAATATTAGGTGTCATTCTTTAGCTCGATGCTTATTATAAGGGTCGTATTGTAATCTGTTTTTGAAAACGCGCCATCATTCATTCATCTTCCTTCATGATAGCGCACGCACTTGGTAAAGGTTAAATCAGATAGAGAACCAATTTGCATTGCACTTGTCTTACTGTCAGAAGAAACGGAGTATTACTGACTAATATGTTTAAACGCGCTCGCTCAATTGCTTGCTTATGCATCGCAGCTACATTAAGCACTCCAACGTTGGCAAATACCAATGGTTTGGAGCTACCCGATATCGGCACCGCGGCTGGCGGCACACTCACTATCGACCAAGAACTTATCTATGGTGATGCCTACATGCGCATCATCAGAAGCAGCCAGCCTATTGTAAACGACCCGGTTCTAAACCAATACATTGACACGCTTGGCCATCGCCTTGTCGCGAACGCAAATGATGTAAAGACACCTTTCCAGTTCTTTATGATCCGTGACCGAAACATCAACGCTTTTGCTTTTTTTGGTGGTTATGTTGCTTTGCACTCAGGTTTGTTCTTGCATGCACAGTCTGAAAGTGAACTCGCTTCCGTATTGGCGCACGAAATCGCGCACGTTACCCAGCGTCACTTAGCACGTAGTATGGAAGATCAAGCTCGCCGCTCTCCTGCAACCATCGCAGCACTGGCCGCTTCTGTATTATTAGCGATTGCAGCACCAGAAGCCGGTATCGCAGCTATCACTGCAACAACTGCTGGTAACATGCAAAGCCAAATAAACTACACCCGAAGTAATGAAAAAGAAGCCGACCGCTTTGGCATCAACACGCTTGCAAAAGCAGGGTTCGATGTAAACGCTATGCCACGTTTCTTTGGCCGCTTAGCTGATGAATACCGCTATGCAAGCACACCGCCACCAATGCTATTAACTCACCCGTTGCCTGAAGACCGAATCACAGATTCACGCGCCCGTGCTCGCAGCTATACACCACTAAAACTGGCTCCGTCACTGGATTACCATTTAGCAAGAGCCCGGATTGTTGCACGCTATGCAGGTATTAATAATGATGCAGCTCTTGATTGGTTTGAGCGAAAGCTGAAGAAAGCCCCCAAAGCCTTGGTTCCATCATTAGAGTATGGACAAGCACTGGTTTACCTAGATTCAAAAAAACTAGATAAAGCAGAACCGATTCTGACCAAGCTGATGAATAGCGACCCAACCAACTTGTTCTATCTGGATGCTATTTCAGATCTGCACATTGAACAGAAAAAGCCTGAGATTGCGATTAAAGAACTTAAGTCAGCACTTGAGCGTCAACCAAACAACTCAGTTCTAACCATAAACTACGCCAATGCACTGATCGAAAATGAAGACCTACAGGAAGCCGTTCGCGTGTTGCAACGTTACACGCACGATAACCCGAACGACACCAATGGGTGGTACCTGCTTTCAAAGGCAAATACAAACCTTGGTAACAGCGATGAAGAACTGTCTGCTAGGGCAGAGATCTTGGCACTGCAAGCCAACTGGAACAAAGCGATTCAGTACTACACGCAGGCGAGCCAAATCGCGGAACTAGGCAGCCTAAAACAAGCACGTTATGACGCTCGAATTGATCAACTAATGATACAGCGCGAACGCTTCTTATCATTGCAATAAGTATAATGACTGGTAGCGAAGCTCGTTGCCAAAATACAAAGAAAGCTCAACGTTACACAATAAGAAGCCACTCAGTTGGCTTCGACTGAACGATTAAATCAAAAATAATAATGAGGAAGAACCATGTCTGTCGTGATTTATCATAACCCACGCTGCTCAAAGAGCCGTCAAACTCTCGAACTGCTTGAAGCAAACGGCGTACAGCCAGAAGTGATCAAATACCTAGATACGCCTTTGACTGTTGAACAGCTGAAAGTGCTTTTCACTCAGCTTGGTTTTGAGAGTGTTCGCGACATGATGCGTACCAAAGAAGCGGATTACAAAGAAGCGAACCTTGGTGACGCATCAGTGACTGATGAAGATCTTTTCGCTGCGATGGCAACGAATCCAAAACTGTTTGAACGCCCAGTGGTTGTCGCGAACAACAAAGCAAAAATTGGTCGTCCACCAGAACAAGTACTAGAGATTCTGTAATCCAATATGAGCATCAACATTCTTGTTCTCTACTATAGTCGACACGGCAACACCCAAGCGCTAGCAAGACAAATCGCTCGTGGGGTGGAATCCATCCCGAACTGCGAAGCCATGCTAAGAACGGTGAACAACGTGTATACGGTAGAAGAGCAGCCGGATTCGCGCTATCAACCAACAGATCCTATTGCGACCTTACAAGAGCTCCGTTCTTGCGATGGTTTAGCACTCGGCAGCCCAGTATGGTTTGGCAATATGGCTGGGCCAATGAAGCACTTTTGGGATAGCACAACATCGTTATGGATTAATGGCGATCTCATCGATAAACCAGCTTGTGTATTTACTTCCTCTTCATCACTACATGGTGGTCAAGAGACGACACAGCAAAGCATGATGCTGCCTCTACTTCATCATGGCATGTTAGTCGTGGGCATCCCCTATTCAGAACCTGCGCTGCACACCACTCAAACCGGTGGCACACCTTACGGTGCAAGCAGCACTGGAGAGAGCGCTTCATTAAGCAAAGAAGAAATTGAGTTGGCGAAAAACCTAGGCAAACGCGTAGCGCGCATCGCTATTAACCAGAAGGGAATGTCTCAATGATGTATATGTCAGAGAGACCGATGTCTCCCAAAACCAAGCTATTTCGCTACCTTGCTTTAACGGGCAATTTGTCGCTTTCATTCTGGGTGGTTGCTTGGCAGATGACACTTTCACCGCACCCTCACCTCAGTAATGTAACACTGGCGATTGCTTGGGCTATACCGCTGTTACTACCATTACCGGGAATATTATCGGGCAAACCTTATACGCATGCTTGGGCGAATTTCGTCTTAATGCTCTACTTCCTACACGCGTTAACTATTATGTATGTAGACGGTGGAGAGCGCTTGTTAGCCGCTGTAGAACTGCTTTTGACGACTCTAGGCTTCGCAGGCAATATATTATTTACCCGTTTTAGAGCCAAAGAGTTAGGCATCAAGTTGAAGCGCCTTTCCGAAGTAGAAAAGAAAGAGAAAGCTAAATTCGAGCAATAATATTGATTCGATGCTCTAGATCTGACATGGCAACAGATAAACAAAAAGCCCTGCGAGATTTCTCTTGCAGGGCTTTTTTCGTGATTTCATATCAATCTGTCATGTCGGTAGACGATTACGAGCGAACCCATTCGTATACTAAGCTTGGCTTAGCGTGCACTGGCGCTGTGACTGGTAGCGCTTCCTCATCAGATTCACCTAGCGTCACCTCAGTTGTATTTGTTAGCTCAGCACCTGTAGATAACTCACTGCCTTTCATCACTTGAACGCTTGGGGTAGTTTCATTGCCCATCGCATCAGTAACAACAGCAGAGTCATCGCCTACAGACATAATGTTATCTTGCGCTTCAAATTCTGGGCTCACTTCAGGTTCGATATAAGACTCTTCAACCTTCGCGACTTGGCGAATGCTTTCAACTTCTTGTTCAAACTCTTGTTGGGTCGATAACAAATGAATTCGGAACGTCACTTCATTGTTTTGAATTTGTAGAATATCTAAGCTTGCCACCGAGTTTAGACGCTTCAGTGCATTCTCCAATTGGAAGAAGTCTTGCGCGTTATTCAGGCTGATAAACTGCGTTAAGATTGATTCCGAAGATTCACTCGCAACCGTTACTGCACTCTTACTCGCGTAGTAGTTACTGATTTGGTCAACAAGCTTCTTAGAAGTCGTCGCGCTGTTGCCCGATACCGAACCACTCACAGGCGATTTTGGCGCGCTCGTCAGTTGGTTTGGTTTTTGATCATACAAAGTCCAGCGTAATCCAGAAGACTGTGCCTTAATCACCAAAACAGCATCAACAGGGTAACGTTGACTCGCGTTGCTAATCGGTGTGACAAAGCTGCCCCACAAATCCGAGGTGGCCACTCCCGTAACATCATCAAAATCACCAACAGGAAACATCAAAGGCAAACCGCGCTCTTTTGCATTGGCTTGTAAGCCTGCAGCTAACAGTGAGTTGGAGTGTTCCCAGACAATGTTCTTGTCGTAGTTACTCTCTTCTACCAGCCAAACAAGAATATTTGAGCGAGTATCAGGCCAATACGGTAATTGCGCTTGAGTCAGTAGTGAACGAATTTGAGCACCGTTAAAACGCATACGCAATGTTGATTGGTCATTGCTTTCGCCAAAACTCATTTGAGACATGTACTGCGCACTCTTACGCATCGCCTTTTTAATCGTCTCATTCGACGCGACATCAGTTTGGCCAGTAGCACGTATCAATACCTGCTCCATGCCAGTATTTCTTGCCACTTGTTCTGGTTGTTTGTCTTCGGCGTTAATCGCAACTTCAGCACTAAAGATATCTACTTGAGTTAAGGCATAACTCGGAGAGGCTAATAGTCCCATCAACAACAATGCTATGTAGCGCATATTGATCCTAATATTCAAAGCTTGTGCCTTGATGATAAGCAACTATGGATTGAGGGGCAAGGTCGTTAGCACCCACTGTGTTTAATAACCACAAAATATCACCTGACCATGATAAATCGTTCACTTGTAAACTGAATTGTTTTTATTTTGATAGAGATAAACATAACTAATATAAATAAATTTGATCTATCTGACATAGCAACCGATTGCCAAGTGATAGAATCCCGCGAATTTTATTTTTCGCTTTTCATATAACGACCATTTTTAAGGACATAACATGAAAAATGCTCTGCAAGGTGCGCAAATGCTATTTGTCGCTTTTGGTGCACTTGTACTGGTGCCCCTGCTGACAGGCCTTGATCCCAACGTAGCGCTCTTTGGGGCAGGTATCGGTACCCTTTTATTCCAACTTATTACACGCCGTTCAGTACCTATTTTCCTTGCGTCTTCTTTTGCATTCATCGCACCTATCATGTTTGGCATTCAAACTTGGGGTGTAGGTGCAACCATGGGCGGCCTTATGGCAGCAGGTGTTGTGTATGTATTAATGGGTGCCTTAATTAAGGTACGTGGTGTAGCCTTTATCCACAAACTGCTTCCACCAGTCGTAGTTGGCCCTGTAATCATGGTGATCGGCTTAGGTCTTGCGCCTGTTGCGGTAAACATGGCGCTAGGTAAAACAGGCGATGGTGCGGTTCAGCTTATCGATGCAGACGCAGCATTATGGATTTCATCTATTTCATTGTTAGTAACGATTGTCATCAGTGTTTTCTCGAAAGGCTTTCTTAAACTGCTGCCGATCTTCGGCGGTATTGTTGCGGGTTATATTACGAGCTTAGTATATGGTGTCGTTGATTTTACCCCTGTCGCTCAGGCTGCTTGGTTAGCTCTACCTAACTTCACAGCGCCAGAGTTCAACATCAACGCTATCTTCTTTATGGTATTTGTAGCAATTGCACCTGCTGTTGAACACGTAGGCGACATGCTTGCTATTTCGAATGTAACCGGTAAAGACTACCTTAAGAAGCCAGGTTTACACCGCACAATAACTGGTGACGGCGTGGCAACGATTGCTGCTTCTATGTTGGGTGCTCCACCAAATACAACCTACAGTGAAGTAACGGGGGCTGTAATGCTGACCAAAGCATTCAATCCAGTGATCATGACTTGGGCAGCAGTAACAGCCATTGTTCTAGCATTAGTAGGTAAGCTAGGCGCACTACTTCAAACGATTCCAGTTCCTGTTATGGGCGGCATCATGATTCTTCTGTTTGGTTCTATCGCAACCGTAGGCTTGAATACTCTAATTCAGAACAAAGTTGACCTACACAAATCACGCAACCTTGTGATTGTCGGCATTACTTTGGTCTTCGGCATTGGCGGCATGGCATTTGGCATCGGCGACTTTAGCCTGCAAGGCGTAAGCTTATGCGGTATCGTGGCAATTCTGCTTAACCTAGTGCTTCCAGAAGAGTTAGGCGATAACACCGTAGTAGACAAAGCCCAAATCGACTAACTGCAAGTCAACAAACTGTAGAGGCTTGTGATCCTCAATTAAGAGCATCACAAGCTAGCAAGATCAAAAAAGGGAGAGCATCGAATGCTCTCCCTTTTTATTAATACGGCTAATTCAGCGAGTTAAGAAACGGTTTAGCGTCACTTAAGCTGAAACCGAATTACTTAGTACCGAAGATCTTATCACCAGCATCACCAAGACCAGGAACAATGTAGCCCTTGTCGTTTAGCTTCTCATCGATTGCAGCAGTGTAAAGCTCAACATCTGGGTGCGCTTTTTCTAGTGCAGCGATACCTTCAGGGGCAGCAACAAGTACCAGTACTTTAAATACTTTACAGCCTTGCTCTTTTAGAAGGTCAAGAGTTGCAATCATAGAACCGCCAGTTGCTAACATTGGATCAACCACTAGAGCAATACGCTCGTCAATGTTAGATGCTAGCTTGTTGAAGTATGGTACAGGCTCTAATGTTTCTTCGTCACGGTAGATACCTACGACACTGATTCGAGCACTTGGCATATGCTCTAAAACACCATCCATCATGCCTAGACCTGCACGTAGGATTGGCACTACTGTTACCTTTTTACCTTTAATTTGGTCAACTTCTACTGGGCCGTTCCAACCATCAATAGTTACACGTTCAGTTTCAAAGTCTGATGTCGCTTCGTATGTTAGAAGGCTACCCACTTCTGTCGCTAGCTCACGAAAACGCTTAGTACTAATGTCACCTTCACGCATCAGGCCAATTTTATGTTTTACTAGCGGGTGTTTTACTTCAACAACTTTCATTTCCAACTCCGGCAATATTTAAAAAAACCTGTAGATTATACACGAACTGTGGGGTTATTTCAGAATCTTTATTCTAATAAAAAAAACCGCGCAAACGTTTGCTCTTCGTAATCAAGCCCTGTTAGAATAGCGCCGTTTTCACATCCAACTTAAGTTCGAGGACTATCCCGTGAGTGGTAATACTTCTTCTCTAAGCTACAAAGACGCTGGTGTTGATATCGACGCAGGTAATGCACTAGTAGACCGTATTAAAGGTGCTGTTAAACGCACTCGTCGCCCTGAAGTAATGGGCGGTATTGGTGGCTTTGGCGCCCTATGTGAACTTCCAACGAAATACAAAGAGCCGGTACTTGTTTCAGGTACTGATGGTGTTGGTACTAAACTTCGCCTTGCTTTGGATCTGAAAAAACACGACACCATTGGTATCGACCTAGTGGCAATGTGTGTGAACGACTTAATCGTTCAAGGTGGTGAGCCGCTATTCTTCCTAGACTACTACGCAACAGGTAAGCTAGATGTAGATACAGCAGCAGATGTTGTTTCTGGTATTGCTGAAGGCTGTGTTCAAGCAGGTTGTGCACTCATCGGCGGTGAAACTGCTGAAATGCCAGGTATGTACGAAGGCGACGACTACGATGTAGCCGGCTTCTGTGTTGGTGTTGTAGAAAAAGCTGACATCATCGACGGTACTAAAGTAGCTGCAGGCGACGCACTTATCGCTGTTGGCTCAAGTGGTCCACACTCAAATGGTTACTCTTTGATTCGTAAAGTTCTAGAAGTTTCTGGTGCTGATAAGAGTGAAGAGCTAGAAGGTCGCACTATCGGTGAACACCTACTAGAACCGACTAAGATTTACATCAAATCGGCACTTAAGATGATTGCAGAGCATGACATTCATGCTATCTCGCACATCACAGGTGGTGGTTTCTGGGAAAACATCCCACGCGTACTTCCTGAAGGTACTAAAGCAGTGATTGATGGCAAGAGCTGGGAATGGCCTGCTATCTTCAACTGGCTACAAGAGAAAGGTAACGTGGAGACATTTGAAATGTACCGCACTTTCAACTGTGGTGTAGGCCTAGTTGTTGCTCTACCTAAAGATCAAGCAGACGCAGCTGTTGAACTGCTGAAAGCCGAAGGCGAAAACGCTTGGGTTATCGGTGAGATCGCAAACGCTGAAGCTGGCGAAGAGCAAGTTGAAATCAAATAAGTGATACATTCGCTTATTTAGTTAATAGATGAGGACCTAATGGTCCTCATTTTGCTATTTAGCCCGCAGAAAACCTTAGTTTATGTAGGTAAATTGTAAGCACCCCTGTTAATCAATCGTATGACCCACTCTATGAAAAACAATCTCTCAAATAAAACCAGTATCTCTAGTAAAAACATCGTTGTGTTAGTTTCAGGAAGCGGAAGTAACTTGCAAGCAATTTTGGACGCCTGCGATAGCAATATGATTGATGCTTCAGTTAAAGCTGTCTTCTCAAATAAAGCAGAAGCTTTTGGTTTAGAGCGAGCGAAAACCGCGGGTGTTGACGCACATTCTGTGAACCCAAAAAACTATGGTTCACGTGAAGAGTTCGATCATGAATTGATGATTCAGATCGATGCTTACCAACCCGATTTAATCGTACTTGCGGGATACATGCGTATCTTGAGTTCAGAATTTGTTCGTCACTATGCTGGTAAAATGGTCAACATCCACCCTTCCCTGTTACCTAAATACCCAGGCCTACACACCCACCAGCGTGCCATTGATGCACAAGACAAAGAGCACGGTACAAGCGTCCACTTTGTTACCGAAGAACTTGATGGTGGCCCTGTAATCTTGCAAGCCAAGGTGCCGGTATTTGAAGATGATGATGCTGACATGTTAGCAAGCCGAGTACTGACTCAAGAGCACTGTATTTACCCGATGGTTTGTAAATGGTTTGCTGAAGATCGTTTATCGATGGTAAACGGGAAGGCTGTCTTAGACGGTGAAACATTAGGTACACACGGTTACGCAGAAGAGTAATTAATAAGGTTGTTCTCCCAGAGTAAATCACGGAAGAATAAGCCTTAAAAAACAGAAAACAAAAAGGCCGCTCACTGACTTATTAGTACAGTAAGCGGCCTTTTTTAATCAGGACAAATAATAGTATCGACTAGATTAGCTCAATGGTTCAGTAGGCGCTTGGCTTGCCACCTTCTTCGGAGCATAAGCGACATCTTCCAACGCTTGGTGGTTGTTGCCGATCAGCTCACCAAAATGAAACAGTGCGTACTCACCCGGTTTCATTCTAAACCACTCTTCATTATCTGTTAGAGGCTGAGTTGCGACGACGGTTACCACATCGTTGGGCGTAGTTTCTTCTTGGAAGTTAATCTCAACATCTTCATCAATCAGGCTCGCGTTACCAAAAGGAGCGCGTCTTGTTATCCAGTATAAATGGTTCGTACAATAGTTCATCACGTACTCACCGTCACTGAGCAACATATTGAAAACACCTTTCTCTCGTAACTGGTCACAGCACTCAGCGACAAAGCGAAACATACCTTCCATATCTTGAGGAGGTTCAGGAAAACGGTCTTCAAGTTGTTTCAACAACCAACAGAAAGAGAGTTCGCTGTCCGTCTCACCGACAGGTCTGAATCGACCACTAATCAGATCATCATAATCCGTTAGTTGACCATTGTGAGCAAAGGTCCAGTATCGTCCCCAAAGCTCACGAGTAAAAGGGTGAGTATTTTCTAGATTAACACCACCACGATTGGCTTGACGGATATGACTGACAACAGCTTGGCTCTTAATTGGGTAGTTTTGAACCAACTCAGCGATCTTTGATTCACAACTAGGATTAGGGTCTTTAAATGTACGAAAACCCTTTCCCTCATAGAAAGTAATACCCCAGCCATCACGATGTGGACCAGTGTTGCCTCCACGCTGCATAAGGCCAGTAAAGCTAAAACAAATATCAGTTGGCACATTCGCGCTCATACCGAGCAATTCACACATGGTTTAATCTACTCCCTATTTAAACCAATGGAGCCACAAACCTAGGCTCCAAATATCTGTAAAACTATTATTCCATTTCTTTTTCAACAAGCTGAATCACAATGTGGATGATCTTAATGTGAATCTCTTGGATGCGATCAGCGTAGCCAAAGTGTGGGACTCGGATTTCGATATCAGCACAACCTGCCATTTTACCGCCATCTTTACCGGTCAGCGCAATGGTTTTCATCCCTTTAGCTTGAGCAGCTTCAATCGCTTTTAGGATGTTGCCAGAGTTACCTGAAGTCGACAAACCAAACAACACATCGCCTTTACGACCGACGGCTTCTACATAACGAGAAAATACGTGGTCGTAGCCAAAGTCGTTACTCACGCAAGACAGGTGACTCGGATCTGAAATCGCAATACCAGCAAAACCTGGACGATTTTCACGGTATCGGCCTGTTAGCTCTTCCGCGAAATGCATTGCATCACAGTGTGAACCACCGTTACCACAAGAAAGCACTTTGCCTTCTTGCTTGAATGAATCTGCAATCATTTTTGCAGCAGCTTCAATTTGAGCAATGTTATGGTCATCACTCAAGAACTTGTTCAGAACGTCAGCAGCTTCGTTCAATTCACTTTTGATTAGGTCTTGATACATTTGGCTTATCTCTTATGTTTTTTGACGCAACTTAAAGTGCGTGAAATGAGAATTGAGGGTTTTCCCCTCTTTATCACTGAGTTTACCCACAAACATGAAATAGTGTCGACACTTAAGCCCAAAGATTGCCATCTTAATTAACCTCTCACTGTCGATCCGCCCAAATATTCACCACCAACCTCTCACAATTAGAACTTTAACTCTATTGAGATCACTTTTTATTCACTTTGGAGTTTTACAAATATTTAATATTTTGTTTACACTTAACTGGTTAGACCTCTTACCTAAACTTAATAACAATAAGTGATCTCTGAAAAGGAAATCGATCATGAACATATTGCTCTCCCTACTCGGCATGACAGCCATCTTAGGCGTCTGTCTTTACCATAGAGTTAGTCTGGTCCGTGCGTTAATTGTGTTAACTGGCGCAATGGTCGCATTAACCCTGTTTGGCAGCGTGGCAGTCACTGGCTGGCTTTGTTATCTATTGGCCATTGCAATCTTTGCTGTACCAGCAATTCGCCAGACCCTCATTAGCCAAAAAGCACTTTCTTTGTTTAAGAAGGTTCTACCAGCAATGTCTCAGACGGAAAAAGAGGCATTGGAAGCAGGCACAGTATGGTGGGAAGCAGAGCTGTTCAAAGGCAAGCCTGAGTGGAAGAAGCTTCAAAACATTGCGGATCCGAAACTTTCTGAGGCGGAACAAGCGTTTTTAGATGGCCCAGTCAATACAGTGTGTGAAATGGTCAATGATTACCAAGTAACACATGAGCTTGCTGATTTACCACCAGAAGTTTGGCAGTACCTAAAAGACCATAAATTCTTCGCCATGATCATCAAGAAAAAATACGGCGGTTTAGAATTCTCAGCTTACGCTCAGTCGTTAGTTCTACAGAAGCTAACGGGTGTTTCTAGCGTATTATCCTCAACCGTTGGCGTCCCTAATTCGTTAGGTCCCGGTGAGCTATTGCAACACTATGGTACAGAAGAACAAAGAAACCACTACCTACCTCGCCTAGCCGAAGGTAAAGAGATCCCTTGTTTTGCCTTAACTAGCCCAGAAGCCGGCTCAGATGCTGGCTCAATTCCAGATTACGGCGTGGTGTGTAAGGGTGAATGGCAAGGCGAAGAAGTATTGGGCATGCGCCTAACTTGGAACAAACGTTACATCACTCTAGCGCCTGTTGCGACCGTTTTAGGCTTAGCCTTTAAACTGAGAGACCCAGAAGGTCTGCTTGGTGACAAGCAAGACCTTGGCATCACCTGTGCCCTTATCCCTACCGATTTAAAAGGCGTAGAGATTGGTAACCGTCACTTCCCACTCAACGTGCCTTTCCAAAATGGTCCGACTCAAGGTGATGACATCTTCGTGCCTATCGATTTCATCATCGGCGGCCAGAAAATGGCAGGACAAGGCTGGCGTATGTTGGTTGAATGTCTGTCGGTTGGTCGTGGTATCACACTGCCTTCAAACTCAACCGGTGGTATTAAATCTGCAGCATTAGCAACCGGTGCTTACGCTCGTATTCGTCGTCAATTCAAACAACCCATTGGTCGCATGGAAGGGGTTGAAGAGCCACTGGCACGTCTAGCTGGTAACGCCTATGTAATGGATGCAGCAAGTAACCTGACGGTTGCGGGTATCGATCTTGGTGAAAAGCCTTCGGTTATCTCAGCAATCGTGAAGTACCACTGTACTCACCGTGGCCAACGCAGCATCATCGATGCGATGGATATCGTCGGAGGTAAAGGTATTTGCTTAGGCCCATCGAACTTCCTCGCTCGTGGTTACCAAGGCTCACCAATTGCAATTACGGTTGAAGGCGCAAACATCCTGACTCGTTCAATGATCATCTATGGTCAAGGCGCGATTCGCTGCCACCCTTATGTTCTGAACGAAATGGAAGCGGCTTATTCGGAAAGCAGCGATGCACTTGATAAGTTTGATTCAGCATTAGCAGGACACGTTAGCTTTACTATGAGTAACCTAGTCCGCAGCTTGTGGTTTGGTTTAACCGACGGTCGTGGTTCAGATGCTCCAACACCATCCAATAAAACGGATAAGCAGACACAGCGTTACTACCAACAGCTGAACCGCTACAGTGCTAACCTAGCGCTACTGTCTGATATTTCAATGGCTGTATTAGGCGGCTCACTAAAACGCAGAGAGCGCCTATCAGCAAGACTAGGGGATATCCTGAGTCAACTCTACCTAGGTTCAGCAACACTTAAGCGCTTTGAAAGCGAAGGTAGCCATGCTGAAGATCTCCCATTAGTCCATTGGGGTATGCAAGACAGCTTGCGTCAAACTGAAGTCGCGATTGATGAGTTCTTGGCGAATTTCCCTAACCCTGTGATTGGTCGACTACTTCGCGTTGTGTTAATGCCATTTGGCCGTATCCGTCGTGCACCAAACGATAAACTGGATAGCCAAGTCGCGCAAATCCTACAAACACCAAGCGAAACACGCTCTCGTATCGGCCGTGGCCAATACTTGGAAGCAACGGAATACAACCCTGTAGGCAAGATTGAAAAAGCGCTAGAGGTGATTCTTCAAGCTGAACCTCTGTTCGATAAGGTTTGTAAAGAAACACATCAAAAACGTGCTTTCTTACGACTCGACCTTGTCGCTCAGTTGGGACTTGAGAAAGGTATTTTAACGCAAGAAGAAGCAAATCTTCTGATTAGCGCTGAGGAACACAGACTGTACACAATTAACGTTGATGATTTCTCACCAGAGGAGCTTGCAGCAAAGACTCAGTACCCAGACCAATCGATTGATAACGTCGCTTAAGGTCAGAGAAAGAAACAAAAACGGGACTCCTATGAGTCCCGTTTTTTTATTCATCACTTCATTGTCACAAATTTTAAGGCTTCTCTATCGAGGCTTGTTCTATCTAAGTTTAGTCTATCGAAGTTTGTTGTCCCGACGTTTACTCACTCAAGACAACAATCTCAAGACAACTCTAGGGATGCAGACGAGTTACTTAGGCGCCTTGAGCTGCATCTCAGGTAGTGCCCTCTTCTTCGCTGTGATTTTACGTATTACAAACCAAATCAGTAAGCCCAATAAAATCGCAGCCACATTACCTACCGCTATAATCATTATGCTGCGCTGCCTGTCATCTTCTCTTTTTTGAAGAATCATTAATTTTTCAGCAATACGCTTCTGCTCAGCAAGAGCTTCTTCTTGAAGACGTCGAGATTCTGCTAGATCTATCTCTTGAACAACGCTGTACGACTGCTCGGTAATCGGGAAGATCAGTGGACGCTGGCTTGACGCATCGGTGGCATAAACTATCCCCGACCAAGTGTAAATTCCCAAATCATCATTATAAGGCAACGATAAAGATACTTTCATCGCATCCGCTTCGGCTTGGCCTTGCTTATACATCACATACCCATCAGGGGCTTTATACTCAACGTGAGCTGCTAACGAGCTCGGTGCAATCATACCTGGCTCGCCAGATGCCACGACGGTATGAGATAAGCCTTCTTTGCGAGACTGAATGAAGGTGGTGGTGATTGGCGTTGGGTAAACCAAGACCTCTTGCTCTTGCGCTCGCAGGAACACACCATTACCAGAAGTAATTCGAGCTCGATATTTACCAGGCTCAATGTCCATTGGCAACGATACCGTGAATACACCATCTCCAGCTTTTTCGTCAAGATCAACGCCATCATCGGCAAATTCCCCCATGACAACCGGAATTGGCCGCGCTTCTCTCACTAAGGACTCTTCGTTTTCGACGAACTTAGTGAATGTTACTTTAAGCTTCACACGGTCAAGAAAGTCACGCAGCACAAGCGGCTTGCCATCGGATGTCAAACGAGCGGTAAATTTAATGTGTTCGGTTTGGTACAACTTGTCTGGAAATTCATTGGCGTCTAAAACCAGATGAGATAAAAGTTTGATATTATTTTTAGGTGAGACTTTACCTACCGCTTGCCAGGGACCCGGCATCGGATTGTCGATAGAGATAATATCCATTGACGATTCTTGGTACCAACGGACATTATCAGCATGACGCAAAGCGTGATACTTCTTGCCATCAGGACGAACCAAGACGACGGGTTTAGAATTATCGGCTCGATAGATTACAAAAGTAACTTGCTCGATACTGGGATCAACTCGAAAGCGATTATCCAATAAACTCATTACAGATTCTGTTGCTGCGTGTAAGCCAAAGCTCAACAGCAAAAAACAACCGGTAGCCAATACCCTTAACATACTTTCTCCCTACTGACGCCAGAGGCAGCTTCCGCTTTTCTCGACGAGGTCTAAACGACTTTGATGCGCTTCTACTTCATCGGCCGTAGCTCGCAAAACCTTTAGGGATTTTCGACCACTTTCTGCTCTTCGTATGCTTTCGCCTTCGCCTTCTTGTTGGCCAGCGTTAAATTGCAGCGAAGTTTGCCCACCTGTCATCAATAAGTAGACGTCAGCTAGAATCTCCGCATCGAGCAATGCGCCGTGAAGAGTACGGTGTGAGTTATCAATACCATAACGGTCACATAAGATATCTAGATTGTTTCTTTTCCCTGGGAATATCTTCTTCGCCATCGCCAAGGTATCGGTAACTTTACAGTAGTCATCCGTTTTACCTATAGCAGGGTTAAGTTTCTCAAACTCATAGTCCATAAAGCCCGTATCGAAGGGCGCGTTATGAGCCACCAGCTCCGCACCTTTAATAAAGTCGAGAAACTCTTTATGTATGTCTTGGTATTCTGGTTTATCAATCAAAAATTCATCGGTAATACCGTGAACGCCAATTGCCTCTTCTTGAATCGCACGATCGGGCTTGATATAGACGTGAAAGTGACGCCCAGTCAGCCTACGGTTGATGATCTCTACTGCACCAATTTCAACGATGCGATGTCCCATATAGTGGGGGCCACCCTCTGTATTCATACCGGTGGTTTCGGTATCGAGTACAACGATGCGTTTGTTTTCATTCGAACTGTTTTTTTCGTTCGTGCTTTGTTCTGGAGTGCTACTGGTATTCATAAGGATAACTGTGTCAGACTATGCCGATAATGTGCTTGAGGTAATAGTATCAAATCATGACGAAACAAGTTGAAATTTTCACTGATGGTTCTTGTTTAGGCAACCCAGGTCCTGGCGGCTACGGCATCGTACTTCGCTACAAAAAAGTCGAGAAGACGTTAGCCGAAGGTTTCACCTTAACCACCAATAACCGCATGGAAATGCTCGCCGCTGTTGTGGCTCTCCAAGCCCTCAAAGAGCCTTGCTCTGTCATTCTGACCACAGATAGCCAATACGTGCGTCAAGGTATCACCCAGTGGATTCACAACTGGAAAAAGCGCGATTGGAAAACAGCCGATAAAAAGCCTGTTAAAAACGCAGACCTGTGGCAAAGGCTAGATAAAGAGACGGCGCGCCATAGCGTTGATTGGCGCTGGGTTAAGGGGCACGCGGGGCACCGAGAAAATGAAATGTGTGATGATTTAGCACGAAGTGCAGCAGAAAACCCGACCCAAGAAGATACGGGCTATCAACCAAGCTGATCACCTTTGTAAATGAGATGTAGATTTCAGAAACAGATTTATAGTTTCTGAAACTGATAGATAGATGAAAAGCCGACTATGAGTCGGCTTTTTCAGTTTTTAACGGATACGAAGTTTTAGCGGAGTCCAAGGTGCGACGCGTATTGGTTCTAAAACTGGCTCCTACAGGAGAGAAGCGTCGCTTAAGGTGCCAATGTGGCTTGATAGGCTTAAGTGGATAAGTACGTTTACGAGCAACAATAAAGTATTGACTACCAGCGAACGATGCGCAGCTGCCTAAGCTGTTCTCCAACCACGTCCATATCGCTTGGTATTTACTCATCGGGAACAGCGCGTAGGTGTCACAATGAATCACTTCATAATTAAGTACGCCTAGCCAATCTTTAATTCGGTTTGGCGTATACATACGTCCACTCCATGGCAAGCTGTTCTTTCGCCAAGGCATCAAACTGGCAAGCCCAGTCACACTAAAAGGGTTAAAGCCGGTGATGATAATATAGCCATCGTCCATCATTACTCGGTCGACTTCTCTCAATAGCCGGTGTGGGTCGTTGCTATAATCTAACTGATGACTCAGCACCACAACATCAAAGCTTTTCTCTAAAAAGGGTAAATTATAACCATCTGCTATCACATTATGTAATGGGTTCTGGATATCTAGGTTTACTTGATGTTGAATGTTGCATGTGCAGCTAGAAATCTCACTGCTGAGGCCACCGAGTTTGAGCATATGGTAACCAAATAGTTTTGGGCACCACTCATCGAGTCGAGTTTGAATAGATTCTCTCAACCAGTCCCCATTGTGCAATTGTGCCCAAGTATAAGGACGCTCAAACTTCTTTCTGCTACGTGCTGGCTTCATCAATAATCTGTCTCACTTATTCTGTCTCACTAAAAGTGACTGGAGAACCAATAATGTTACATATCAAAAGCATACCTGCATTTAACGACAATTACATCTGGCTGATTCAAAATAGCGATCGCCGTTGTGCTGTCGTCGACCCTGGTGATGCAGCTCCAGTATTAGAGTACTTAGCACACCATGAGCTAACTTTAGATGCAATCTTGATTACGCACCACCACCACGATCACATTGGTGGCGTGCCAGAGTTGGTAAGACAATTCCCTGGCGTGGATGTCGTTGGCCCCAAAAATGAACCTATCCCGACCTTAACGCATCCCGTTGATGACGGTGACCAATTAGAGCTGTTTGGCGAAGTATTCCTCGTGCTAGGGCTTAGTGGGCACACCGCTGGGCACATTGGTTATGTGGGTGATGCCAAACTGTTTTGTGGCGATGTACTGTTTTCAGCCGGTTGTGGGCGAATCATGGAAGGCACACCACAGCAAATGTTTGATGCATTGAACAAGATCACAGCACTCCCACAAGAAACCGAGGTTTACTGTGCTCATGAATACACGGCAGCCAATATCGCTTTTGCACTGGCTGTTGAGCCTGACAACCAACATTTGCAACAATACCGCGACCAAGTGAATCGGCTTCGAGCCCAAAATAAGTCGACCATCCCCACAAATTTAAGACAAGAAAAGTTTATTAACCCCTTCTTACGCTACACAGAACCAAGTGTAGTGAAATCAGTATCTAATCGTACTGAGCAGACCGATCCTTTATCGGTTTTTACCGCTTTACGTGCGTGGAAGAACGAATTTTAACAAATACAGGCTTGTCACTCATAGGGAGTGGCAAGTATTATCATCGGCCGTTTATTAAAAAGGCTGTAACATGCGAGTTAAGTACAGCTGGGCTTTGGTACTACTACTTTCTGGTTGCCAATTAACTCAGTCAGAGAATCCAGACCAAGCTTCCGAGCAAACCAACACCTCCCCTACTAAAGAAGTTTCTCAAGCGAACGTTTCATCTGGAGCGATCCAAGAACAACCAAAAGTTGAAACACCCGTCGTTACTCCACAAACACAGCAAGATGTTTGGAAACGTATTGCGATGCAACTTGAAATGGAAGTGCCGGACCAAAAGAAAGTCGACTACTACCGCACTTGGTACCTCAAGCACCCTGGTCATCTAAAAACTGTATCAAAACGCGCTGAACCTTTCCTTTATTTGATCACAACTAAGATTGAAGAAAGAGACTTGCCTTTGGAGCTGGCCCTGTTGCCCGTCGTTGAAAGCTCGTTTGATGCATTTGCTTATTCTCACGGTAGCGCTGCAGGTCTATGGCAGTTCATTTCGGGTACTGGCAAAGCTTACGGACTAGAACAAAACTTCTGGTACGATGGCCGCCGTGACGTAGCCGCTTCAACCGACGCTGCATTGGATTTCTTAACCGACCTGAACAAACGTTTTGATGGGAACTGGCAACACGCAATCGCTGCCTACAACAGTGGCGGTGGTCGTGTGAACAGCGCAATCCGTAAGAACAAGAAGCTGGGTAAGCCAATCGACTTCTTCTCTCTAGACTTACCAAAAGAGACCAGCAGCTATGTACCTAAGCTACTTGCACTGGCCGACGTGATTGCCAACCAAGAAAAGTATGGCATCGATATCCCTGCGATCCCGAACAAGGCAGTACTGACTCTGGTTAACCCAAATGAACAACTTGATTTAGCCATTGCCGCAAGCTACGCCGACATTCCTGTCAAAGAGCTGCAAGGCTACAACCCGGCTTATAACCAGTGGGCAACGGCACCAGAGAAACACCAACAATTATTGCTTCCTCTAAGCTCTGTTGAGAAGTTCAACAAAGAAGTGGCAGCCAATAAAGGCAAAGGCATGAAGTTGGTGCGCTATAAAGTGCAATCTGGCGATAGCATCAGCGTACTGGCGAGTAAATACAACACTACCAGCAAAGTGATCCGCTCTGCAAACGGTTTGAGCAACAATAATATTCGTGTTGGTCAGCACCTATTTATTCCAACATCAACCAAAGACGATAAGACATACGCACTAAGCGCTTCAAATCGCCTAGCAAGCACACAGTCAAAGAGTCGTGGTCAATATAAGCTTAGCCATACCGTAAAAAGTGGTGATAGCCTATGGACGATTGCGCGCGCAAATAAGGTATCTCACCAATCACTGGCTAAGTGGAATGGCATGGGACCACGTGACACTCTTAGAATTGGTCAAGAACTGGTCATTTGGAAGAATAGTTCAGACGGTGCCATCATCCGAACTGTCTTTTATAACGTAAGATCAGGTGACACAGTCAGCGGTATTGCATCAAAGTTCAAAGTAAAAAGCGCAGATGTTGTAAAATGGAACGCTTTGCAGAACAAGAAATACCTACAGCCAGGACAAAAACTGAAGCTGTATGTTGATGTAACTAAGGTAAGTGTATGAACCCGTCAAGTAACCCACTCGTCATGCTGTTGGATATATTCCGTTCACCAACAGCGTGTTTCTTAGCGCTTTATCAACGAAGTGCTTGGGGATGGCAACCCTACGTCGTATTAATGCTCAGCCCATTCTTATTTTGGGGAGCCTATTTTTCGAATGTAGATTTTGCATGGTTAAGCGCTGAGTTGTCACAGCAACTGGCTCAAACAAACCCTGACCAATTGGCGTTACTTGACAGTAATACTCTACTCGCGAGTGAAATCATCAGTGATGTATTCGGCCGTACGTTAACCATCATTCTGTTGGCATTTTGGTTTAACTTAGCAACAAAGCCAAGCCAACACCAACATAGCTTTTGGCGATGGTTTGCAGCCGCATCGGTAGTGATATTCCCTGCCGTTCTAGGCGATGTAGCAAGCTACGCAAGCCTGATACTCAAGCACGGGCATGTGATGAGCTACGCGGCCGACTTGAACAGCTTAAACGGCTTAATCAAGTTGCCACTAACCAATGATTG
This sequence comes from Vibrio sp. 10N.247.310.17, assembly GCF_041466605.1. Taxonomy (NCBI): domain Bacteria; kingdom Pseudomonadati; phylum Pseudomonadota; class Gammaproteobacteria; order Vibrionales; family Vibrionaceae; genus Vibrio; species Vibrio sp. 10N.247.310.17. The sequence goes on from NZ_JBFSTC010000025.1 coordinate 23,112, forward strand.
GTCGCAATTTGCCAGCTCATTACCACTCTTGTTGCCTTGGTACATTGTATTGGGTTATGCAGCAGTATTAACTTGGACGGAGTTTGAGCGTGGTCAGGCACTGGTCATCTCTGGTTTGCCATGGGTTGGCTATTACCTAATCTGGGCTCTCTACATTTTAATCTTTTAAGCTGAATAGATAAAAACAAGGCTAGCGAAAATTCACTAGCCTATTTATCCCCCTGCTTATTACCCAAAGTAACCACAGTGTGAATGGTGAATAGCTAAGATCCAATGACTAATAAGCTAATAGCTTATTACTATTTAACCTTAAAGGTCACTCGCATAGGGTTATGATCAGAGGCGTCCGTAATGGGCGCCTTTGCTTTGTCTACTTCTAACCCTCGATAGAACACATGATCGAGCACCAACCCTGTCATAAACTGTGTACGGTTATCTGGTTCAAAAGCAACTTCCGTCAAACCTACCTGTTCCAACGCATCTTTCAATACAGCAAAGCGAGCTTCACTCCAACTGTTAAAATCCCCAGCAAAAATAACAGGCCCACGATACTTTTGGAGATTGTCGGTTAAGCTCTTGAGCTGAGCCTCATAATCTTCCGTACCAAAGGTAAAGTTCACCGCATGGATATTAATCACAGCCAGTTCTTCGCCATTACTTAGCAGATAGCGAGACCAGAGTGCCGATTTGGGTAATTGAAGCCAAGGTTCTTCATGAGTATAAGCACAAGCTTCAATCGGTAGATGCGTCGCTAAGTTAAGTACACCAGCACTTTTCTCAAAGGCTTCAAATGCATTCACTCGAGTGCTTCCCCATTGACCACTCGTTACCCATTGGCGAAGCCCTTCTGTCATACTCGCTTCTTGCAGCAAAACTAAATCGCTACCGGCTGACAGCTTATTTAACTCACTTTGCCAATTATTTCGGTTTTGCTTATAGATATTCCACACGGTAATGTCTAGGCCATCAGACACATCAATCGCTTTCGGGGCTGAGTTTTGGTAGCAGCTATAGATATCGTTGCTAGTATTTTGAGAAGAAGTGATCAAGTTGGGTTTATTCGGGATCACGAAGATAAAATGAAAACTAACAACAGCAAGCGTTATCAATAACGTGATAACAATGATGGTTTTCTTAAACATACAACACCCTACCAGAAATGAAAAAGGAGCGATAAACGCTCCTTTTAAGGTAATAGTTTTTTTATACGGCGTCTTCGTCTTCTTCGCCAGTACGAATACGTACCACACGTTCAACTTCAGTAATGAAGATCTTACCGTCACCAATTTTACCTGTTTGAGCCGTTTCGATAATGGTATCAACACATTGGTCAGCCACTTCGTCGGTCACAACAATTTCCAATTTCACTTTAGGTAAAAAATCGACCATGTACTCTGCGCCACGGTATAGCTCAGTATGACCTTTTTGACGTCCAAAGCCTTTAACTTCAGATACTGTCATACCCGTAATACCCACTTCTGCAAGTGCTTCACGTACATCATCAAGTTTGAATGGCTTGATAATGGCTTCAATCTTTTTCATGTTCATCCCTTAAACTGTGCGAATAGCTCATTATCGGTTAGCTATAGTAAACATTCAATGAAAAAAGCCAGAGCATTAAAGCTCTGGCTCGAAATTTATCATCTTGTTTAATCAGCGCTTTAAGAAGGTTTTACTTAAGGCTTGAGTAGTAAGCAGCTAGATTAGCAATATCTTCATCACTCAGCATTGAAGCCTGAGCCTGCATTACAGCCGCCAAACCGCCGGTGCGCTGGCCGTTCTTATATGCCTTAATTGATGAAGCGATGTATTGCTCGTTTTGGCCTTTAAGGTTTGGATATCCTGGGATCATTGCGATACCGTCTGCGCCATGACAAGCCGCACAGATTGCCGCTTTAGCTTGACCCGCAGCAACATCACCCGCCAGAGCGTTACCACTCAATAGTCCAAATCCAAGAACTAATCCTAGTGTAATTTTCTTCATTGCATATTCCATTAATTATTTTTATTAAAGTGACGGTGAATTGTGACACAAACTTTTTCTACTTGCTCCAAAGCGCTTCACAATCTTGACCTTCGTAGTTTTTATCTACGAATAAGCCTAAAACAGCGATCACTCGATCGCCATCCATTAATATCGGCGTTCGACGTCTTAACCAGCTGGGTACTTGGTATTCCTGAAAAAGCTTCTTGAGTTTTCGACTATGACCACGACCAACTGGGTGAGCCGACACTCCTTCAGGGTTAAAGATCACTCGTAAGGTTCCGTTGGCTTTAGTAAGGGAAAACGGTTGTACCTCTCGGTTATTAGATGCACTAGCACTCGACACCGCTTTCAAATGGATCTCACCTAAACCATCAGGCAGTAATAAATTCTCATCAATCAAGATTTCACTTTCCCAGTTCGACAAATCTTTAGTGTCTTGTACCAAGTAGAGCTGATGATTAAAGCGCCTAATCTCAACATCATTCAACACCAGCTTAGGATTGGCGTCTGCCTGAGCACAAACCACTTCATCCCAAATAAGTTTTAGCTGCTTTTGGCTTGGCATCGGTTGATTACAATGGCTGATCCACATTCTGATCAAACGTGCTCGTAACAAATCAGAATGCTGAGATAACGAATCAATGCTTAAGCTCTGGCTCTTACTGTTACAGCCTCCCAAAGCTTGTTGTAAGTGAGACTCAAGCAGTTCGTCGAGTAGCGACTCTTGTTCTGCACATAATTGAGCACTGCGACAGACCGATTCTCGAAAGCTAGGCCAGCGCTCTGTCAACGTCGGAGTGACTTGATGACGAATGAAATTTCGATCAAAGCGCAGATCCTGATTACTCTCATCTTCGACCCAAGTTAACCCCATATCGTGAGCCGACGCTTCGATGTCTGATCGAGTCACTGACAGCAGAGGTCTCACAATAAACGCTTCGCTAAACGACATCACTTTCGCCATTGAAGAGAGTCCTTTCGGACCACTGCCACGTTTTAACGCCAGCAAGAAGGTTTCAAGTTGATCGTCAATGTGTTGACCGGTAACAAGCACATCGCCCTGTCTGATGTGCTGCTGAAAAGCTTGGTATCGAGCATCTCGAGCCAGCTTTTCTACGCTCTCACCATTATTGATATCCAGCGAGACCCTTTCTACTGCTAACGAAACCGACAAAGCATCACACCATGTTTGGCATTGCTCAGCCCAAAGATCAGCATTCTTACTGAGACCGTGATGAACGTGCACCGCACAGCACTCAATGTGATGGGACTTAGCGTATTGCGCAGCCAATTCCAATAACACTCGCGAATCGACACCACCACTGAAAGCAACGACTAACCGACGAGGTTTGAGATCGCTTTGTTGAAATGCAGAGGTAAAAGTTTCGATTAAGTGAGTCATGGGGTTAGTGAGCCGTGTGTACTAATGAGAAAGGAGAATGTTTTAATAATAAAAAAGGGTTGGCACTGAGTCCAACCCTTTCATCAACTTGTTACGGAAAGCAGGTCTTATACCTTGCTAAGGTCGCTTATCAGCAGTAACCGTAGCTCATTAGACGCTGGTAACGACGCTCTAGAAGTGCTTCGTTATCAAATTGCTCTAGCTCTTCTAACTGCTTAACTAACATGTCTTTCATGTTCTGAGCTGTCTGTATTGGATCGCGGTGCGCGCCACCTAGAGGCTCAGGGATGATTTCATCGATAAGCTCAAGCTCTTTAAGGCGAGGAGCTACTAGGCCCATCGCTTCAGCAGCTTGTGGCGCTTTATCTGAATCACGCCATAAGATTGAAGCACAACCTTCTGGAGAGATTACTGAGTACGTAGAGTACTGAAGCATGTTCACGTAATCACCAACACCAATCGCTAGTGCACCACCAGAACCGCCTTCACCTACAACGTTACAGATAACCGGAACTGAAAGGCCGGCCATCACTTTTAGGTTCTTAGCGATAGCTTCAGATTGACCACGCTCTTCTGCACCAACACCTGGGTATGCACCCGCTGTGTCGATGAAAGTAATGATTGGCATGTTGAAACGCTCAGCCGTTTCCATTAGGCGAAGTGCCTTACGGTAACCTTCTGGCTTTGGCATACCAAAGTTACGGATCACTTTCTCTTTAGTCTCACGACCTTTCTGGTGACCAATAACCATAACAGGACGACCATTTAGACGAGCCATACCACCCACAATTGCTTTGTCGTCAGCGTAAGCGCGATCGCCCGCCATCTCTTCAAACTCTGTAAAGGCATGCTCCAGGTAATCTTTGGTGTAAGGACGTTGAGGGTGACGAGCAAGTTGAGCTACCTGCCATGCACCCAAGTCACTAAAGATTTTCTGTTTAAGCTCTAAGCTTTTTTTCTCTAGTTGTTCAATTTCTTTGTCTAGATCTACCGCTGTGTCACCACCGTGACGCGAAACGTCACGTAGCGCTTCGATTTTTGCTTCAAGTTCAGCGATAGGCTTTTCAAATTCTAGAAAGTTCAGGCTCATCTATGAATCCTTGTTGATTCAGCTCCGCAGTTACGGAGCTAAATTTTAGTTAAATTCGAGTTCTACTTGGCTATTTCCAAGCAGCTGTTTTAATTCGTCTAGTAATGTATCACTTGGCGTCACACGCCATTCTGTGCCCAATGTTAACCGCGCTCTAGCGTCGGCACGTTGGTAGTATACATTGACTGGGACCGTTCCGGCTCTATAAGGTTCTAAGATTTGACCAAAGCGTTCAAAAAATTGACCGTTAATTTGGGATTGCTCGATAGATATCGACACCCCACGAGCATATTTCTCACGGGCGCTTCCTAAGTCCATGACCTCGCGCGCGGACATTTTAAGCCCACCATTGAAATCATCAAAGCTGACCTGTCCAGAAACAACCACAATTTTGTCTTTCTCGAGCAATTCTGCGTAGCGATCGAGCGCATCAGAGAACAACATCACTTCCATCCGACCCGATCGGTCATCAAGAGTCATCAAACCGATTCGAGTACCGCGCTTCGTGGTCATGACCCTAGCCGCAATGACCAAACCTGCAATCGTCAAGGATTGGTCACGACGAGTCGGCGTCGCATCTTTCAAGCGACAGCTGGTGTATTTCGCAAGTTCTTTAATGTAAGCATTCACCGGGTGACCCGTTAAATACAAACCAAGCGTTTCGCGTTCACCTTCTAGCCAAACCTTTTCAGGCCATTTAGGCACTTGAGTATACTTGTGTTCAACCTCTTCCGGAGCGTCGGTCAACACACCAAACATATCAGATTGACCGAACGACTCAGCATGGTGATGTTGGCTTGCTGCCTTAACCGCATCTTTCAAAGATGCCATCATCGCCGCTCGGTGAGGACCTAATCTATCTAAGGCTCCGGATAGAATCAACTTTTCGATAACACGTTTGTTGACCTTCTTCAGATCAAGACGTGCACAGAAGTCGAATAAGTCTTTAAAGTAACCACCTTTGTTACGCGCTTCGATGATGGCTTCAATTGGGCCTTCACCAACCCCTTTAATTGCACCGATGCCATAAACAATTGCGCCATCTTCAGCCACATTAAAGCGGTATAGGCCCGAGTTGATGTCAGGTGGAAGGAGCTTGAGTTTCATACGGAAACACTCATCGACAAGGCCAATAACCTTCTCGGTGTTATCCATATCCGCGGTCATTACTGCCGCCATGAATTCCGCAGGGTAGTGTGTTTTCAACCACAGTGTTTGATAAGAAACCAGTGCGTATGCAGCCGAGTGAGATTTGTTAAAGCCGTAGCCCGCAAACTTCTCTACCAAGTCAAAGATCTTCATGGACAGTTCGCCATCAACACCATTGGCTTCAGCACCTTCTTTAAAGGTACCGCGCTGCTTTGCCATCTCTTCTGGCTTTTTCTTACCCATCGCACGACGCAGCATATCGGCTCCACCAAGCGTATAACCCGCAAGGATCTGAGCGATTTGCATTACCTGTTCTTGATACAGGATGATACCGTAAGTCGGTTCTAGTGTTTCTTTTAACGATTCGTGTTGCCACGTTTCATCAGGGTAAGATACTGCCTCTCGTCCGTGTTTACGGTCGATAAAGTTATCTACCATGCCTGATTGCAGAGGGCCCGGACGGAACAAGGCCACCAATGCGATGATATCTTCAAAACAGTCGGGCTGTAGACGCTTGATCAGGTCTTTCATACCGCGGGATTCCAGCTGGAATACCGCCGTCGTTTCTGAATTCTGTAATAAGTTAAATGACGCTTGATCATCCAAAGGAATCGACTCGATACGAACCGGATCTTTCCCCTCTTTCGCTAAACGAGGGTTTACTAGGCCAAGTGCCCAGTCAATGATCGTCAGTGTACGCAGCCCCAAGAAGTCAAACTTAACCAAGCCAGCAGTTTCTACGTCATTCTTATCGAATTGCGTTACTGGGAAGTTACCTTCCGCATCGGCATAGATAGGTGCAAAGTCAGTAATCGTGGTCGGTGAGATTACAACACCACCCGCGTGCTTACCTGCGTTTCGCGTACAACCTTCTAGAATTCGACATTTATCAATCAGCTCACGAACTTCTTCATCACCATCATAAAGTTCAGGCAATGCAGGCTCTGCGAGGAATGCTTTCTCTAGCGTCATGCCCGGATCAGGCGGAACCAGCTTAGAAATTCGGTCAACAAAACCAAATGGGTGGCCTAATACACGGCCAACGTCACGGATTACCGCTTTTGCCGCCATAGTACCAAAGGTGATGATCTGAGAAACGGCATCACGGCCGTACATTTCAGCTACGTGGTCAATAACTTGGTCACGTTTATCCATACAGAAATCGATATCGAAATCGGGCATGGATACACGTTCTGGGTTCAAGAAACGTTCGAACAGCAAGTCATATTCAAGTGGATCAAGATCGGTGATATCAAGCGCGTAAGCCACCAAAGAACCAGCACCAGAACCACGACCTGGGCCTACTGGTACATCGTTATCTTTTGACCACTGGATGAACTCCATTACGATCAAGAAGTAACCTGGGAAACCCATGTTATTAACTACTTCTAGCTCGATTTTAAGTCGCTCATCGTATTCAGGCCTGCGTTCAGCTCTGACTTTTTCATCAGGAAACAAGAATGCTAAACGTCGCTCAAGACCTTCTTCTGATTTTTTGATCAGGAAGTCTTCAATCGCTAAACCTTCCGTCGGGAAGTTAGGTAAGAAGTACTCCCCTAAACGTACAGTCACGTTACAACGCTTAGCGATCTCAACACTGTTCTCTAATGCTTCAGGGATATCTGAGAACAACTCACACATCTCTTCTTCGCTACGGAGGTACTGTTGTGGACTGTAGTTTTTCGGTCGACGTGGATCAACCATGGTAAAGCCGTCGTGAATCGCCACACGGATTTCATGAGCGTCAAACAAGTCTTTGGAAATGAAGACCACTTCATTAGTCGCGACAACAGGCAGGTCTTCTTGCTCGGCTAATTCCAGCGCAAAGTGCAGATAAGACTCTTCGTCCGTGCGTCCAGTTCGAATGAGCTCCAGATAAAAACGGTCTGCGAAATGTGTTTTGTAAAACTCAACGCTGCTTGCAACCAACTCTCTATTGCCTTTCAGCAACGCTTTACCAATCTCACCTTCTTTTGCACCCGATAAAAGAATCAGGCCTTCCGCATGTTCAATCAGCCACTCTTTATCAATAACAGGCTGATGCTGCACATGGCCACGAAGGTAAGCTTTTGATATTAATAACGTTAGGTTGTTGTAGCCTTTATTATTCGTTGCAATAACGGTGAGTTTTGTCAATTCATCGCCAAAATCAGGAGACTGCATCAAGAAGTCAGCACCAATAATTGGTTTAACCCCACACCCATGAGCAGTACCGTAGAATTTCACCAAACCGCACAGGTTGGTAAAGTCGGTCAATGCTAGAGCAGGCATACCCATTTCAGCGACTTTTTTAACTAATGGTGGCACCTTGGATAGGCCATCCACCATCGAAAAGTCACTGTGTACGCGTAGGTGAACAAATTTTGGATCTGACATTATTTTTCCTGAGTTCTAGGTTTGAGCCTAGGATTACAACTGTGTGTATTCTATTTTTTTCTAGCGCCACTAAGCAACTTTATTCGATGCTAAGCTCTAGTTTACGTAAAGCTCTAATCTATATAGAGCTTATTCAATTCGCTCTAATCTATGCCAAGAATACGTTTTACTGGCTTAAAGCTTTTACGGTAATGCTCGGTTACGCCATGTTTTTCAATCGCTTCAAAATGCGCTTTTGTCGGGTAACCTTTATGTTTAGCAAAACCAAACTCTGGATGAAGCTTATCAAGTTCTTCCATCTCTTGGTCACGAACCACTTTAGCGATGATAGACGCTGCGCTGATTTCAGCCACCCGTAAATCCCCTTTCACAATAGCCAGACCGGCCATCGGTAGCTCAGGGACTCGGTTTCCATCTATTAGCGCCATATCAGGTTGAACACTCAGCCCGGCAATAGCACGCTGCATAGCTACCATAGTCGCTTGTAAGATATTCAACTCATCAATTTCTTGTGGGGAACAACGACCCACAGACCATGCCAAGGCTTTCTCTTTAATTTCAGGAAGCAGAGCAAGGCGCTTTTTCTCAGACAGTTTTTTGGAATCGTTCAAGCCTTCGATTGGGTTATTCGGATCGAGGATAACCGCGGCGGTAACTACATCACCAACTAACGGCCCACGCCCCACTTCATCAACACCAGCGAATAACTGGTAGCCTTGAGGATACTCAAAAGGAGGAAATTCTTTTTTCTCTTTTACTGCCATGACAATTCTCTTTGTAACTTTTAAGCAAATGCTTTTGAAAGAAGCACTTTATGATTCAACACACTCTCGACCGATCAATTTCAGAACTGCGTTAGCTACCTGTTTATCAGCACCTTTACGAATCCAGTGATGCATTTCAGTAAAGCGTTCAATAAGTGGCGCGTTGTCAGTTGAAAGCATCTTATCGACCGATGGGAAAAGGTAATCTGGGTGACACTCTTCAAGAATGTGTTCTTTTACGATTTCTTCACCCGCTAGGATATTCGGTAACGAGACAAATTCTGTGACCGACAATTTCTTAACGATATAGCCAGTGAGCTTGTTGACCTTGTAGCCAACGACCATTGGGCGTTTCAGCAACATACACTCAAGAGCAACAGTACCAGAAGCTAACAAAACAGAATCAGCAGCAGTAATCACATTGGTAGCCGTATCTTCTACCAAGGTAAATTCAAGTTCAGGTGCCGTCGATTGCCAGATCTCTGTAAACTGTTTCTTGCGCTGTTCATTAACCAATGCAACAACAAAATTGATATCAGGGTACTTTTGCTTAATGCGCTGACAAGTTTCGATAAATGGTTGAGCAATCAAACTCATTTCACCACCACGGCTACCTGGCAATACCGCTAACCACGGCTTATCTTGATCTAAACCCAAAAGATCGCGAGCCTCTTTTTTATTCGGCTCCAGTGGAATTGTATCAGCCAACGTGTGGCCAACGAATTCACAAGCAACGTTATATTTATCATAAAACGCTTTTTCGAATGGTAAGAAAGCCAGTACCAAATCGGTTGCTTTGTCGATTTTAAAGATACGCTTTGGACGCCATGCCCAGACTGAAGGGCTGACATAATGAACAGTCTTAATGCCCGCGTTCTTAAGATCTAATTCAAGTCTTAGATTAAAGTCTGGCGCATCGATACCGACGAAGACATCTGGCGGGTTTTGAGTAAAATACTTAACTAGCTCCGCTTTCACTTTTAGCAAGCGAGGTAAACGACCAAGCACTTCTACAAGCCCCATCACGGCAAGCTCTTCCATTTCGAAAAGAGACTCACAACCAAGCGCCTTCATTTTTGGTCCGCCAATACCCACGAACTCAGCATTCGGATATTGTGATTTGATCGCTTTAATAAAGCCTTCGCCAAGCGTGTCACCAGAGAGTTCTCCGACAACGATACCTACACGCAGAGGTTCATTCGAAACAAAGTCCAAGCTATTGGTTGCTGCTTCTTGCTGTGCCATAGTTTTCTAATTCCCTTCTTGCCTAAAACAAAAAAGATCGCCTAACGAGTAGCGATCTTTTTGTTATACCAATCTAACGAGGTAACTATTGTCATACTCATATTGATTGGTACATAACCACATCAAGTATTAACGAATAATACCGCGCTCAGAGCTCTCTAGCATTTCTAACATAGGAGTTACCGAAGCAAACTCTTTCGCCATTTCAACTAAAGCGGCTTTCGCTTCTTCAAGTGTTTTGCCTGAACGGTATAACTCTTTGTACGCTTTCTGTAATGCTCGAATTTCTGGTTTTTCAAATCCGTTACGCTTCAAACCCACTAGGTTCAAACCAAATGGCGCTGCGTGGTTACCCTGTGCAAGCACGTACGGCAGTACATCTTGAACAACCGCAGAACAACCGCCAATGTACGCATAAGCGCCAATTGAACAGAACGGGTGAATCGCAGACAGTGCCATTACGCCAGCGTAATCGCCAACCGTCACGTGACCGCCAAGGATAGCGTTGTTACCAATGTGAGTGTGGTTTCCAACAATAACATCGTGCGCTACGTGAGCATTTACACAAAGTAAGTTGTCGTCGCCAATCACAGTGGTCGCTTTGTCTTGAGTTGTACCACGGTGGATCTGAACTGCTTCACGAATCACATTACGGTCACCGATCACAACAGTCGTATCTTCACCACCGTATTTCTTATCTTGGTTTTCTTCTCCAATCACTGCGTGTGGGAAGATTCGGTTTTGCTTACCAATTGTCGTGTGACCTTTGATCACAACATGCGACATCACTTCAGTGTCATCACCAATTGTCACGTTACCAGCAATGTAAGTGAAAGGACCAACCGTCACGTTAGCACCGATAGTTACATCACCTTCGATTACTGCTGCCGGGTGAATTTTCGCTGTTTCATGAATCATATTAAAACTCTCTACGAGCACATTTAAGTTCAGCTGAACATACAACTACGCCGTCTACTTTAGCAACGCCGTTAAACGATGCAATGCCACGACGTTCTTTTAAGAACTCAACTTCGATAACCAATTGGTCACCTGGCACTACTGGCTTGCGGAACTTCGCTTTATCTACGCTAGCAAAGTAGTAAAGCTCATTACCAGAAGGAGCACCAAAAGATTTAAATGCTAGAAGACCTGTTGCTTGCGCCATTGCTTCTAAGATCAACACACCTGGGAATACAGGAAGTTGTGGGAAGTGGCCTGTGAACTGAGGTTCGTTAACAGAAACATTCTTAATCGCAGTCAGTGTTTTTTCTTTTTCAAAGCTAGTCACACGATCAACCATTAAGAATGGGTAGCGATGAGGTAATAGTTCCTGAATTTCAGTAATGTTCATCGTTGTCTGTTCAGTAGTCAAAGTCGTATTCCTATGTATATTCTTTATTTAATGAGAAGGATTATAAACGAAAAAGACTCGCTGTACGCGAGCCTTTTATTAGAAATGCTGGAATTATGATTCCGCGCTGTTCTCGATAAGTTTTTCAACGGTTTTCAAACGCTTGTTCATTTCATCAATACGGTGAACTCGCGTTGCTGTTTTACGCCAATCTTTATTTGGCTGTAAAGGAATACCTGAAGAGTACATGCCTTTTTCGGTGATACTGCGCATTACCATCCCCATACCGGTGATTGTAACGCCGTCAACGATTTCTATATGACCATTAATCACACAACCGCCACCAATAATACAGTACTTACCTATCGTTGTGCTGCCGGCGATGATAGTACCACCTGCAATAGCAGAACCATATCCGATGTGAACATTATGAGCTATCTGAAGTTGGTTATCTAAGATAACGTTATCTTCAATAATAGTGTCATCTAATGCACCACGGTCAACGGTAGTACACGCGCCGATTTCTACGCGGTTACCAACACGAACTGAACCGACTTGCGGGATCTTAACCCACTCGCCTTTCTCATTCGCATAACCAAAACCATCGGATCCAATCACTGTACTAGATTGAATCAGACATGCTTCGCCAATCACCACTTCATGGTAAACACTTACGTTAGCCCAAAGCTTAGTACCTGCGCCAATTTTTGCATTTTGACCAATAAAGCAACCAGCACCGATAACGACGTCATCACCAAGTACTACGCCAGTTTCAATCACAGCATTGGCACCAATAGACACATTTTGTCCAATGCTCGCGTCGCCTGAAATTGAAGCAGAATCAGCAATACCCGCAGCTGGCGCTGGCGTGGTATCAAGCGCTTGAGCAACCTTAGCAAAAGCAACATAAGGGTCGCTGACCACAATAACGTTGGTCTTACACAGTTCACGCTCGCTCTCTTTAACCATAATAGCGGATGCTTTACAGTCACCAAGGTGCTTGCTGTACTTCACGTTCGAAAGGAACGTAATATTTCCTTCTTGCGCTTTATCCATAGGAGCGACTGCTGAAACGGTAACTGTACCGTCTCCGTGTAGCTCTCCACCGGTAATCGTTGCCAATTCGGCTAAGGTCAGATTCTTCATAAAACTTATTTCAGTGATTTAATTACTTTTTCAGAGATGTTGTATTCTGGCTTGCCGTACTGCAGAGCTTGAATATCAACGATCATGTCGTAGCCTTCTTTCTCTGCAACTTTAGTTACAGCATCTTGAATGACTTTGAATAGCTTCTGCTTCTCTTGTGCTTCACGACGTTGGCTTGCTTTTTCTAGTGCTTGAGCTTTGATTTTGTATTTGCTGTCTAGTTGACCGACTTCAATACGAAGCTTCTCTACTTCATCAGGCCCTAATAGCTCACCATCACGCTTAAGCTTTTCAATCTTAGTCTTAGCTTCAGCTTGGATACTTTGAAGCTCAGCAGCTTTATCTTTAAACTCTTCCTGCATTTTTTGAAGAACAACTTCACGCTGAGGTAGAGCCTGGAATACTTGTGCAGTATTTACATAGCCCACTTTTTGCGCAGCTTCAGCCGCTGTTGCAAAGAAAGAAGAGCTAAGAACTACAAGGCCTAAACCTGCTGCTTTAATCATATTTTTCAAAATATTGTCCTTTAAAGATTAGAAAGTTCTACCAATGGTGAATGTGAAGAATTCTTCGTCATCGCCTTCGTAGATTTTGATTGGTTTCGCTAGAGAGAAAACCAATGGTCCCATCGGTGACATCCACTGAAGAGCGGCACCATAAGATGATCGGTAATTTGTTGGGTCAGAGTAATCGTAGTAGTACTGTTGACCGCTATTCGGTGCGCCACGGTCTACGAATTCGGTATCCCATACACTTGCCATATCGAAGAACACGCTAGTTCGAATCTGACTGCGCGCTTCATCAGAAGCAAACGGTGTTGGTACGATTAACTCTACGCTAGCCAAAGCAACCGCATTACCACCAACCGAATCATCGGTCGCAGAATTGTACGTCGGGTTGTTGCCCGTGCTATTTCCGTAAACAGCTTTTGGACCAGCTGAGTTAGAACCAAAACCACGTAGTGTTGTAAAACCACCCGCGTAGTAGTTTTCGTAGAATGGGAACAAGTTATCATTACCATCCGTTTGGCCATAACCGTTACCATAGCCTAATCGACCACGCATCAATAGTGTAAACTCATGCTTTTTAGTCAACGGAATGTAATGTTTTACATCGTATTGCGCTTTGAAGTATTTAGCATCCGAACCGGGTACTGTCATTTTCGCGAAAGCACGTTGGTGGTTACCTTCAGTAGGGAAGAAGCCACGGTTAAGGTTGTTGCGCGTCCAAGAGATATTGATATCGAAGTCATCGGTTAAGATATGCTCATCACCGTATTGGTCAATACTTCTCGCAAACTGTTCAACTTGAATATAGGTAGGAACGTTACCGATCTTGTTGTGCGTATAACCAAAACCAAACTCGAGACGGTTAAGCTCATCCATAGGGAAACCCCATGTTAAGCTCGTACCATAACTTTGGTTGGTATAATCGACAATACCCGCTTCAGAGGCTTCGAATTCGTTGTAAAAGATTTTTCCGCCCATACTCACGCCATCAAGGTTCCAGTATGGGTCACGGTAATCTAAGCTCACGTTCTTTTGGTAGTCATTCATCATGGCGCTTACGCCAACACGGTTACCAGAACCTGCAAAGTTATCTTGCTGTAAACCAACCTGGAAGCTGACACCCGATTCAGTACCGTAGCCAACACCGAAGTTGACGCTACCCGAGTTCGCTTCCTTAACGTTGTAAACCAGATCCACTTGGTCTTCACTGCCAGGAACACGTACAGTTTGCACATCAACCGTTTCAAAAAAGCCTAAACGGTTAAGACGGCTCTTACCTGTATCAATCGACTTGGAGTTCAGCCAGCTGCCTTCCATCTGACGCATTTCACGACGCAGTACTTCATCTTTCGTTGAGTTGTTACCCGTGAATCGAATATCACGAACGTAGATACGGCTGCCCGCTTCTACATTGATAACCAACGACACTTCTTTGGTCTCATCGTCAAATTCAGGAATCGTACGAACTTGTGGGTACGCATAGCCAGATTCGCCTAAAATTCGTTTCACGCTCTCTTCTAAAGACGTTACAGAAGAACCGTTATATGTATCGCCATCTTCGAATGGCACTAACGCTTCGAAGTCAGCCTCGCGGCCGATAAGCTCACCACGGAAAGAGACATCTTTAACGGTATAAGCTTCGCCTTCATCTAGGCCTAGCGTGATGTAAACACCTTTCTTATCAGGAGAGATCGCAACCTGAGTCGAATCCACCTTAAATTTAAGGTAACCACGGTCAAGGTAGTAAGATTTCAACGCTTCGATATCACCAGCCAGTACTTGCTTCTGGTATTTTTCATCCGCAAGGAAATTCCACCATGCAACATCAACGTTCAAGTTGAAACGACTAAGTAGATCAGCGTCAGAGAAAACTTCGTTACCGATAAAGTTAATTTGCTGAATCTTAGCGGACACGCCCTCAGTAAACACAAACTTAAGGTCAGAACGGTTACGAGGCAGAGGCGTCACTACGGCTTTTACTGTCGCGTTGTATTTACCAACACTGTAGTAAAAATCTTCAAGGCCCTTCTCAATGTTACTCAGTGTAGTACGGTCAAGGGCTTCACCTTCACGAACACCAGATGCATCTAGGTTCTGCTGAAGTTGTTCTTCTTTGATCGCCTTGTTACCTGAGAATGAGATACTTGCGATGGTCGGTCGTTCTTTGACTTGAACAACTAAAACATCATCATCGCGAAGGACTTTAACGTCCTCAAAGTTGCCTGAAGCATACAGTGCACGAATGATCTCAGATACATCGCCGTCATCCACTTCATCGCCAATACGTACTGGCATTTTCAGTAGAGCTGCACCAAGTGCAACACGCTGTAAACCTTCGATCTTGATATCTTGAACTACAAAGTTTTGTGCTCCGTTCGCAGCCACACTAGTGGCCAATAGACTTGCGAACAGAATTTGCTTAATCGCCATACTTATTCTAATTATTCCTTGCTACTACCAATGCCTGTGAGAAACCATTCACAGACGAGTAAAATCATTAAATATTGCCAGAGCCATCAAAGAGAAGAGGATTGCGCCTCCCACTCTGTATCCCATTTCTTGAACTTTTTCAGGTACAGGTTTACGAGTAACGGCCTCAATAGCGAAAAAGAGCAAATGTCCGCCATCAAGCATAGGCAGCGGAACCAAATTAATAATACCCAAGTTAACACTAATCAGAGCTAAAAAACCTAAGAAGTAAACCAAACCGTAATCGGCGGTTGCCCCTGCGCCTTTAGCAATTGAAATTGGGCCACTCAAGTTGTTTAAACCAACATCACCAACGATGAGCTTCTTAAGCATTGTCAGCGTCAAACCTATGATTTGACCTGTTTTATCAAATGCTTTTCCTACAGACTCAATTACACCAAATTGTAACTCAAAGCGATAATCTTCTGGCCATTCTGCGACTTCGGGAGCAATACCCGCATAGCCGATTGTAGAACCATCAGAAAATTCGCGACTATTCGGCGTCATAACCAATGACCGCTCAACACCATTTCGTAATACGACAAGGTCCAAGGGCATCATTGGGTGTGAACGGATTAATTCAACAACCGACTTCCACTGTTCAATAGGCTGACCATTAATTTCGACAATTTTGTCGCCAGACTCTAGCCCTGCAGAATAGGCAGCACCGTCATCAATAACTTGAGCGAGCACTGTCGATATCTCTGGAGAATACGGTCTAAAACCAAGCGTTGTCATTGCTGACTCAGTTTCTGGGTTGAACGACCAGTCAGAAATATCCAATGTTATCTGTTGTTCAAGGCCGATGTCGTCTTGAGAAGAAACCGTTACAGTCATGGACTCATCACCAATATGTGATATCAAACCCAAGTTTACTGATTCCCAATCTGCGGTTTTGATTCCTGAAATAGATTTAAGTTCCATTCCACTTTCAATTCCGGCTTGTGCAACAATAGATTGCGGGGTGACCTCTCCAATCACAGGCTTAACCGCAGGCACGCCAATCAAAAAAACCAGCCAATATGCGAACACGGCAAATATAAAGTTGAATGCTGGACCTGCACCCACAATCGCCGTTCGTTTCCACAACGGTTTCTTATCAAAAGCGTATTGCTGTTCGTCTTCAGAAAGGTCATCAACACGCCCATCGAGCATCTTAACGTAGCCGCCTAGCGGAATCACTGACAAGCTGTATTCAGTACCATCACGGCCGATCTTGCTCCAGATTGATTTACCAAAACCAATCGAGAATTTTTCTACTTTCACACCACAACGACGAGCAACCCAGAAGTGTCCAAACTCATGAACAGCAACCAGAATACCAAGCGCTACAATAAAAGATGCGAAGTTCCACAGAATTCCACTCATGCTAGGTGCTCTTTAATAAATTGAATGGCTATTTGACGAGACATATTATCTAGCTCAAGAAGGCTTTCCAAGCTATCTAAGCCCTCAGAGTTATGTTGTTCACATACTTTGTTCATAACATGCTCGTTAATGATAGCAATATCGGTAAACTTCACTTGATTGTTCAAGAAAGCATCGACTGCAATTTCGTTTGCCGCATTAATCGCTGTTGTTGCATGCTGACCCAAATAGCACGCCTCAATGGCTAATCTCAAACATGGGTAACGAGTTAAATCGGGCTCTAAGAAGGTAAGCTCGCCCACTTTGGTGAAATCCAGAGGCTTAACACCCGCTTCTGTGCGTTCAGGATAAGACATCGTCAAAGCGATTGGCGTTGCCATATCGGGTTCGCCCATTTGAGCGAGCACCGAGCCATCCTTGTACTGAACCATAGAATGAATCACAGACTGAGGGTGGATAATAACTTTGAGTTGCTCTTGAGAGGCATTAAATAGCCATTTCGCCTCAATGTACTCTAAGCCTTTATTCATCATAGTTGCTGAATCGACAGAGATCTTAGGGCCCATTGACCAGTTTGGGTGTGCGATAGCTCGTTCTGGTGTTACCGACTCTAGCTCTGCAACGTCCGTATAACGGAAAGGACCACCCGAACCAGTCAAAAGAATATGGTTGATACCGTTCTCTTCTAAATCACAACGGCCTAGGTTAGTTTGTACGTTTTGAGGCAAGCATTGAAAGATAGCATTGTGTTCACTATCAACAGGAAGTAGTTCAGCGCCGTACTTCTCTACGGCGTCGATAAATAACTGCCCTGACATCACCAACGCTTCTTTGTTAGCCAGCAAGATGCGCTTACCAGCCTTAACCGCTGACATCGTAGGAAGCAAACCTGCCGCACCCACAATCGCAGCCATTACCGTGTCCACTTCATCTAGAGAAGCGATCTGACACATGCCTTCAGAACCAGAAAGAACTTTGATGTTTGGGTAATTCGTAGACAATACTTCAGTCAGCTTAGATGCTGCATCAGGGCAAGCCATAGCAACATAGCTTGGTTGCCACTTTTCAACTAACGCCAGCATCTTTTCAACATTCGAGCCTGCAGCCATTGCTACGACCGAATAGAGTTCTGGGTTTTGTTCAACGACTTTTAGTGTACTTGCACCAATTGAGCCGGTAGCGCCAAGGATAGTTAGATTTCGCATCACATATGACCGTAGAAATGTAATAAAGGGCAGAATCACTGCCCTTTTTTATTAGAATGCTAAATAAAGCAGAGCAAAGACAGGGAACGCAGCCGTTAAGCTATCTATTCTATCAAGTATACCACCATGACCAGGAATCAGATTACTGCTGTCTTTCACCCCAGAAACACGTTTAAACATGCTTTCAACAAGATCACCAAGAACAGAAATAACGACGGTCACAAGAGTAATAACAATCATGTGGAGAGGACTTGTGAATTGGATATCAAACAAGTCAGCAAAGATCCAGGCCACGATCACTGCTGTAATGATGCCACCAATAAGACCTTCAATCGTTTTATTAGGACTCACCGCAGGGGCCATTTTTCGCTTGCCAAAGCTCTTTCCTGAAAAATAAGCACCACTGTCTGCAGCCCAAACAAGCAAGCAAACGAACATCACCAATTTTGCACCGTGGTAAGGATCAACATCGATACCGTTAGCACGCAGGATAACCACACTCCAGAAGAATGGTAGCAAAGTCAGCACGCCAAATGCGTGACGAAGAATTGATGAGTCTTTCCATGCTGGCATAGACTTAGGATAAGTCACTGCCATACCACTTGCGATTACCCACCAAATTGAACCAATCGTTAGAATGGCATAGTGAGCACTCGATAAGTTATTAAGGCTAAATGCATCAAAAGGTATAAAAGCAAAACTTGCAGCACTTACCACAACTGTTGGAATCAACGCTAAAGAACGCGATTTGCTTTCAACAAACTGAGTCCACTCCCAAAAACCCAGTAGCGAGATTACCGCTAGTGAAAGAATAAACGTGGGAAGTGATAACTCGAAAATACCTAGAATAACTAGGGGAGCTAAAATCAACGCCGTAATAATTCGTTGTTTCAAACCAAAAAAATCCTTATTAACTGTCCATCAGAGCTTTAATTTGCTCACCGGTGCATCCAAAACGACGCTCGCGGTTTACAAACCAAGTCACAGCTTCTACTAAGCTGTCTTCATTAAAGTCTGGCCAGAATTGTTCAGTGAAATACATTTCGGCGTAAGCTAATTGCCAAAGCATAAAGTTACTAATGCGGCACTCGCCACTGGTGCGGATAAGTAGATCGACTTCTGGAATATCTGCCATCGTCAGGTGCTGTGTAATCATAGCTTCATCAATGTCTTCTACATTAATATCGCCAGACTTAACCTGTTGAGCAATCGAAGTCATCGCTTGCTGGATATCCCACTTACCGCCGTAGTTAGCCGCAATATTAATAACCATACCCGTATTGGTGCTAGTCAAAGCTTCCGCTTCTTCTATTTTCTTTTGTAGTCGCGCATTAAAACGACTTTTATCACCAATAACACGAAGTTGAAGATTATTTTTATGAAGCTTTTTTACTTCACTCGACAGCACTGAAATAAACAGTTCCATCAAGACACCCACTTCTTCTTCAGGACGACGCCAATTTTCACTACTAAAAGCAAAAAGAGTTACGGCTTTAATGCCAAGTCTGGCTGCTGAAGATATGGTTTTTCGAACGGCTTGAACGCCATTTTTATGACCAAAGACACGAGGCTTACCCTGAGCTTTTGCCCAGCGACCATTACCATCCATAATGATAGCAATGTGTTTAGGAAGAGAGTCTGTGAACGCTTGAGAATTATGCATAAAAGAGTGAATCAAATTCTAATAGTCGAACAGAATAGCATAAAAAAACGCTGCACCGTGAGTACAGCGTTTTTCCTGAAAGAAAAGAATATGGAAAATTAAACTTCCATCAACTCTTTTTCTTTAACTGCTAGAACTTCGTCCACGTTCTTAACCGCAGCGTCAGTTAGCTTTTGAATTTCGTCTTGTGCTTTACGATCTTCGTCTTCTGAAATTTCTTTGTCTTTAAGAAGCGCTTTTAGATCGCCATTCGCGTCACGACGGATGTTACGAATAGCAACACGGCCACCTTCAGCTTCGCCACGAACGATTTTAACTAGGTCTTTACGACGCTCTTCCGTAAGCGGTGGAAGTGGAACGCGAATAACCGTACCTGCAGACATAGGGTTTAAGCCTAGGTCAGAAGTCATGATTGCTTTTTCAACAAGAGGAGTCAGTGTTTTATCAAACACTGTAATTGCTAGTGTACGTGCGTCTTCAGCAATAACGTTAGCTACTTGAGTCAAAGGTGTTGGTGCACCGTAGTACTCAACAGTAAGACCAGAAAGTAGGCTCGGGTGAGCACGGCCTGTACGGATTTTTTGTAGGCTGTTTTTTAGTGCATCAACACTTTTTACCATGCGCTCTTGAGCGTCTTTTTTGATTTCGTTAATCACAATTTCACCTTGATTATGTTCTTTCTTCAAGAAAGCTTTTTATTTGGAGTGATAAGGATAAGCTTACCGAAGCATTATACTTCAGTAAGCCCGAAAAATTAGTCAGCGTCGCTGATTAATGTACCTTCAGTTTCACCCATAACCACGCGACGTAGTGCGCCTGGCTTATTCATGTTAAATACACGGATTGGCATTTTGTGGTCACGTGCTAGCGTAAATGCGGCCAAGTCCATTACTTTCAATTCTTTCTCAAGAATTGTGTTGTAAGACAACGTATCATACAACTCTGCGTCTGGGTTTGCTACTGGGTCAGCAGTAAATACACCATCTACTTTTGTTGCTTTTAGAACTACGTCAGCTTCGATTTCGATACCGCGTAAACATGCAGCAGAGTCTGTAGTAAAGAATGGGTTACCAGTACCAGCAGAGAAGATCACAACACGACCTTGACGTAGTTGGCTGATTGCATCTGCCCAGTTGTAGTCGTCACATACACCTTTAAGAGGAATTGCTGACATTACACGTGCGTTTACGTAAGCACGGTGTAGTGCGTCACGCATAGCAAGGCCGTTCATTACCGTTGCAAGCATCCCCATATGGTCACCAACAACACGGTTCATACCCGCTTCTGCTAGGCCTGCGCCACGGAAAAGGTTACCACCACCGATAACAACACCAACTTGAACGCCTAGTTCAACTAATTCTTTTACTTCTTGAGCCATACGATCAAGGATCGTTGGGTCAATACCAAAACCTTCTTCGCCTTGTAGCGCTTCACCGCTAAGTTTTAACAGAATACGTTGATACGCTGGTTTAGGGTTCGTAGTCATGGAGCTTACCTTCCAAAGAGTTGATGATTAACAGTCATGGATAAAAACTGAAGAGCTCAGTTTGCATTCATAACAGCTAAAAGCCGGAAATAATTCATTATTCATAAAAAGACCGCAGCATTTGCCACGGTCTCTTTTCAAACAATACGCTAAGGATTAACCTTTTTGTACCGCTGCAACTTCGTCTGCGAAGCTCATTTCAGCTGCTTTCTCGATACCTTCACCAACTTCTAAACGAACGAAGGTAGTAACTGATGCGCCTTTCTCTTTAAGAATGTCAGCAACAGTTTTCTTAGGTTCCATGATGAAAGCTTGACCAGTAAGAGATACTTCGCCCGTGAATTTCTTCATACGGCCGATAACCATTTTCTCAGCGATCTCTTGTGGTTTGCCTTCGTTCATAGCGATTTCAACTTGAACAGCTTTTTCTTTTTCTACTACGTCAGCAGGTACGTCAGATGGGTTAACGTACTCAGGCTTAGAAGCAGCAACGTGCATAGCGATGTGCTTAAGCGTTTCAGCTTCGCCTTCACCAGCAACAACAACACCGATTTTCTCGCCGTGACGGTAAGAAGCTAGTGCAACACCTTCAACAAGCTCAACACGACGGATGCTGATGTTCTCACCGATCTTAGTTACTAGAGCGATACGTGCGTCTTCAAACTTAGCTTGAAGTGCAACGATGTCTAGACGTTCAGCTAGAGCAACTTCAGCAACTTCGTTAGCGAATGCAAGGAAACCTGCATCTTTAGCTACGAAATCAGTTTGGCAGTTCACTTCAAGAAGAGCAGCAACGCCAGCTTCTTCTTTAATGATGATTGCGCCTTCAGCAGCAACGTTACCAGCTTTTTTAGCTGCTTTCGCTGCGCCAGATTTACGCATATTTTCAATTGCTAGCTCGATGTCGCCTTCAGCAGCAACAAGCGCTTTTTTACATTCCATCATGCCCGCAGCTGTGCGTTCACGAAGTTCTTTAACTAGAGCTGCAGTTACAGTTGCCATTCTCTATTCCTCAGTAAATTCTAAAAAAGATAAAAAACAGGGGCCTAATTAATTGGCCCCTGATATTGACTGTATTCAGTTCTTAAGCCATCGATTATGACCGCTTAATATGAACTAAATATGGCTCAGAGCCGCTATTATTCAGCTTCTACAAAACCGTCTTTTTCAGCAGCTACAGCAGCAACATCTTTGTTACGACCTTCTTTAACCGCGTCTGCAGCAGCGTTTAGGTAAAGCTGTACTGCACGGATTGCATCATCGTTACCAGGGATAACGAAGTCAACACCGTCTGGGTTAGAGTTAGTATCAACTACAGCGTAAACTGGGATACCTAGGTTGTTTGCTTCTTTAACTGCGATGTGTTCGTGATCAGCATCGATAACGAATAGAGCGTCTGGAAGGCCGCCCATGTTCTTGATACCACCAAGAGACTTCTCTAGCTTCTCCATTTCACGAGTGCGCATTAGAGCTTCTTTCTTAGTAAGCTTGTCGAAAGTACCGTCTTGAGCTTGCGCTTCAAGTTCTTTCAGACGCTTGATAGACTGACGAACAGTTTTGTAGTTCGTTAGCATACCGCCTAACCAGCGGTTGTTAACGTAGAACTGGTTGCTGTTGATAGCAGCTTCTTTAACAGCTTCAGATGCAGCGCGCTTAGTACCAACAAAAAGAACTTTACCTTTCTTCTCGCCAACTTTAGCGATTTCAGCTAGAGCGTCGTTGAACATTGGTACAGTTTTTTCTAGGTTGATGATATGTACTTTGTTACGAGCACCAAAGATGAATGGCTTCATTTTTGGGTTCCAGTAACGAGTTTGGTGACCGAAGTGAACACCAGCTTTAAGCATATCGCGCATTGATACAGTTGCCATTTTAAAATCCTCTATGGGGTTAGGCCTCCACATCCCCCATGAATCCGACCCCTAACAACTAACCACTTTTCAGCCGTTATCTGTGTTGTTGAGGCACCCCGGAACATGTGTCGGAATGTGTGTGATTTAAAGAAATAAGTTAGTGGACACAAAGCTTGTTTCGCCAATTGGAGAAAACAGTCCTGATGTCCGGCGCGCTTTATACCATATTTTGTCTATCTATGGCTAGAAAAAAATCCAAAAATGGCGACTGCTATACTCTAGCCTATTAGCGGATTTCACCGATAAATCGCGGCCTAATCAAATCGATTCAGCATCGTCTTACAGCGCAATATCGGCTTAAGTTAAGTAGTATCCACCAGCATTGTATGGATATGGGAATGTTGCGCTAAAATGCTGCACTGATAGAATAGCCCCAATATGCACACTTAGGTGCTACCAAATTAAGAGATATGCAATGGCTGTAAAAATTAAAACTGCTGAAGAAATTGAAAAAATGCGCGTCGCCGGCAAGCTGGCTTCTGAAATTTTAGAGATGATTGAACCTCACATCCAAGTGGGTACAACGACAGAAGAGCTTAACCAAATCTGTCACGAGTACGCTCTAGAGAGAGGCGCATACTCAGCACCACTTGATTACCACGGTTTCCCTAAGTCTATCTGTACGTCTATCAACCACATCGTGTGTCATGGTATTCCAGCATCACAAGATGAGACTGGTAGCACTGGTCAATTCAAACCTGCAGTATTGAAAGATGGCGATATTCTAAACGTTGATATCACTGTGATTGTTCCTGATGACGAAAATGCAGACCTAAGCACTCGTCCGCAGGGCTACCATGGTGACACATCTAAAATGTTCCTTGTGGGTGAAGTTTCACCAGCAAACAAACGTCTATGCATGGTTGCTCAAGAAGCACTTTATGAAGGCATGCGTCAGGTTAAACCAGGCGTTCAACTTGGCCAAGTTGGTACTGCTATCGAGAAGTACATCAAGACAAACAACAAGAATAACCCACGCGCGAAGTTCTCTATTGTAAAAGATTACTGTGGTCACGGCATTGGTTCTGAGTTCCACGAAGATCCACAAGTCGTTCACTACAAAAACAGCGATCGCACAGTGCTAAAAGCAGGCATGTGTTTCACAATCGAGCCAATGATCAATGCTGGTAAATTTGGTTGCCGTCTAGATGACGAAGATAGCTGGACAGTATACACAGCTGACAGCAAGAACTCAGCTCAGTGGGAACACACATTAGTTGTTACTGATACAGGTTGTGAAGTACTAACACTACGCAGCGATGATACGATTCCACGTATTATGAAGAACGCTTAGTTCAACAAACTGAACACCTCAGACTTTTGAAAATATCCTCGCATTGCCGAGGATATTTTTTTATCCGCTCAATTTCGATTTTGCATCAGCTTCTGTTAAATTGTTTACTATTCTCATTTGCTTGCACGGATAGCAGACTATGCCTTATCAATGCCCTATTACGTTCAATGACGAACAACTTGAAATCTGCGAATTAAAAAATCAGCTCGAAATCTTCACGCAGTATCAAAAGAGTGAATTTCTAAATCATCATCCAGTTACCGATTTGGTTCTGCTGCGATCCGAATACATGGATTTGCTTCTCAACCGTTTATGGGAGCATTTCGGATTTAGCAAACTGCCTCATATTGCGTTGGTCGCAGTAGGCGGCTATGGCCGTGGTGAACTACACCCTTTATCTGATATTGATATTCTCATCGTCTCGCAAAAAACTCTGCCACCCGCACTGGGTGAGAAAGTCAGTCAATTCATCACCCTATTGTGGGATTTGAAGCTAGAAGTCGGCCACGCAGTCCGTACCATTGCTGAATGTATTGAGATTGGTAGTGACGATTTAACCGTTGCGACCAACTTACAAGAGTCACGTTTACTATGCGGAAGCGAAGACACCTTTCAAGAGTTAAAGCTAAAGATTCATTCCGATTCATTTTGGCCAAGTGAGACCTTCTACAAGGCGAAGATTCAAGAACAGAGAGAGCGTCACGCTCGTTATCACGACACGACTTACAATCTAGAGCCGGATATCAAATCAACTCCGGGCGGGCTCAGAGACATCCACACTCTGAGTTGGGTAGCACGTCGCCACTTCGGTGCGACTTCTTTGTTAGAAATGAGCAAGTATGGCTTTCTTACCGATGCTGAATATCGTGAACTCGTGGAGTGCCAAGACTTCTTATGGCGCGTTCGCTTTGCATTGCATATCGAACTACGCCGCTACGACAATCGTCTTACCTTTGCGCATCAGGCTCAAGTAGCCGAACACCTTGGTTACACTGGTGAGGGCAATCGCGGCGTAGAAATGATGATGAAGGAGTTCTACCGAACACTTCGTCGTGTCGCAGAGCTCAACAAAATGCTGCTTAAGCTGTTTGACCAAGCAATCATTAACGGTGGTCAAACAAAAGAAGCCGAGATTCTCGACAATGACTTCCAACGTCGAGGTTCATTAATCGAAGCGCGTAAGCCAGCCCTATTCCAAGCACGACCAGAAACAATTCTCGATATGTTTATCCATATCGCCAATGACTCTTCCATCGAAGGGGTAAGCCCACCAACATTAAGACAACTGCGAACGGCCCGTCGCCGATTGAACCGCTTCCTGCATACCATTCCTGAAGCTCGTGACAAGTTCATGGATTTAGTTCGCCACCCCAACGCACTGCACAAAGCTTTTAGCTTGATGCATAAACTGGGCGTGCTATCGGCGTACTTACCGCAATGGAGCCAAATTGTCGGCCAAATGCAGTTTGATCTGTTCCACGTTTACACCGTGGATGAACACAGTATTCGCCTGCTCAAGCACATCAACCGCTTTAGCCAAGTAGAGAACCACGACAAACACCCAATTTGTTGTGAAGTGTACCCTCGAGTTCAGAAAAAAGAACTCCTGATCCTCGCCGCAATCTTCCACGACATCGGAAAAGGCCGTGGTGGAGACCACTCCGAGATCGGTGCTGTTGAAGCTTACTCCTTCTGTATCGAACACGGATTGTCAAAACCAGAAGCAAAACAAGTCGCTTGGCTCGTTCAGAACCACCTATTGATGTCTGTCACCGCCCAACGCCGTGATATCTACGACCCTGATGTCATCACTGAGTTTGCTAAAAAAGTCCGCGATGAAGAATCTTTAGAGCTACTGGTGTGCTTAACCGTCGCTGATATCTGTGCAACCAACCCAGAGCTATGGAACAGCTGGAAACGTACCCTACTCGCAGAGCTATTCCATTCTACGCAGCGAGCACTACGTCGCGGCTTGGAAAACCCAGTCGATGTCAGAGACCGTATTCGTCACAATCAACAAATGGCATCTGCACTGCTGCGTAAAGAAGGTTTCTCCGCTCGTGAAATTGAAGTGTTGTGGCAGCGTTTTAAAGCTGACTATTTTTTGCGTCATACACACACTCAAATTGCTTGGCACTGTGAGCACCTACTTCGCTTAGAAGATCCGAGCCAACCTTTAGTACTTATCAGCAAAAAAGCAACACGAGGTGGTACAGAGGTATTCGTATACTGTAAAGACCAAGCGGCACTTTTCGCAACCGTTGTTGCCGAGCTCGACAGACGTAACTTTAACGTTCACGACGCACAGGTCATGGTCAGTAAAGATGGTCACGTTTTGGATACCTTTATCGTACTTGATCAGCATGGTGAAGCGATTGATGAAGCAAGACACAAAGCCGTTGCGAAACATCTAACTCATGTTCTAGCTGATGGCCGTCCAACTAAGATTAAGACACGTCGCACGCCTCGAAACTTGCAGCATTTCAAGGTAAAAACTCGGGTTGAGTTCCTACCAACTAAGAGCAAGAAGCGCACTTTGATGGAGTTGAGAGCTCTTGATACACCGGGGTTGTTGGCTCAAGTCGGCGCAACCTTTGCTGAGTTAGACATCAATTTGCACGGCGCTAAAATTACCACCATCGGCGAACGTGCAGAAGATTTGTTTATTCTGACCAGTGACGCGGGAGGAAGGTTGTCTGAAGAACAAGAACAAGCCTTAAGAGAAAGATTAACCGAACACGTTTCAGAACTCGCACCTTAGAAAGCTAATTTAGAGCTAGAAGTAAGTTGTGACTAGGAAACAAGTTTAGCTCTTGGAGCTGCTTTAATAGCCAAATAAGTGTGGGCAAAGATAGAGAGCGATCTTGTCCACAACTTACAATCAATTCACAGATATCAACTATCTAGCTCGTCGTTAGGCTGCTACATTGATCAAGTCAATTACATAAAAGTATTACATTCATAACCTAGAGGTCGCTTATGTATCCAAACCTCACTGGCTTAGGTATCCACGAACCTAAACAGATTGAACGTTACTCCCTTCGCCAAGAAGCGCACAAAGATATCCTGAAGATTTACTTTCGTAAGCAGAAAGGTGAACTGTTCGCGAAAAGCGTTAAGTTTAAGTACCCGCGACAAGTAAAAAGTGTGCTTGTTAGCGGCGGCAATAATCAATACAAAGAAGTGACCGAGATTAACCGCAACCTCACTCTTGTGATTGATGAACTCAACAAGATCACCAAACCGACGCCAACGGCTGAGGTGGATGTGAAGCAGAAGATCCTTACTGACTTGCGCCATCTAGAAAAAGTGGTATCAAGCAAGATCGCAGAGATCGAAGCCGATCTAGAAAAACTTAAATGATCCCGCGATTAACTGTTAGCTAATAACTAACCTACATTAGTTATGTCGTTAAGGTCGCACAGACATCAAAAAGGGCTGATATCACTATCAGCCCTTTGTTTTTATTCTATTTTCTCTATTCAATTAGACTCGTGATTGCTTAAACACGCGTGACTTACTTCGACAAGCAAGTTTGAGCATCGATTAAGTGGGCATCCCACTCAAAAGTTTCAAACAACCTTAACCACGTTTCATCTAAGTTCGCCTTCATCACCAATTCTTCTTTAGTGAAAGGATGAATGAAGCGCAATTCAGAAGCATGCAGCAACAGACGGTGTGAGTCTAAATCATCACGGAACAGTCGGTTATGCTTACCATCACCATGTGAAGTATCGCCCACGATTGGGTGTCTTAGATGAGCCATGTGACGACGCAGCTGATGTTTACGTCCTGTCTTTGGCATCATCTCAACTAAGCAATAACGACTGGTAGGAAAACGGCCTGTTGAATACGGCACTTCGACTTTCGCTAACGGCTCGTAAACAGTGACGGCTTCTTGTGGTTCTTTATCTTCTTTCGCGAACTTGTCGGCGATCTTATCCAGCTCAACCTTAAGCGCATAATCGAGCGTATCGCCCTCTTCTATCCACCCACGCACAATCGCATGATAGGTTTTTTGCATCTCGTGGTTGGCGAACATCGGCATCACCTCTGAGGCAACCTCACTCGACAGTGCGAACACCAACACACCAGATGTCGGTCGGTCTAAACGATGCAGAGGAAATACATGCTGACCAATTTGGTCGCGCAGAGTCTGCATCACAAACTGAGTCTCGTGTTTATCCAACCATGAGCGATGCACTAGCATACCCGCAGGCTTATTCACCGCGACAAAATACTCATCTTGATAAATGATCTCTAACATTACGCGCATACCTCATCAATGCTCTGAATCGTCACTAGCAGTTCAGCTTTGTCTGCCTCATTTTTCCACACTTCACCAAAATAAGGATGAATCGCAAAGCCTTTCGGTAGGCTCATTTGGGCATCCATCATTGCGTTGATCTTTACGATAAAGATCCACTGCAACCACTCTTCTGGCTGTAGCGAGTCAATCGCAAAAGGCTCAACGCTGGCCAAAGCTTCATTCGAAGGCGGAAGTTCACTCCATAGCGAACATTGGCGCATTTGTTGTTCTAATTGTTGAAGTAAAGGAGGTAACTTTGTGGCAGCTGTCATTTTTCACCAAGTTATTTATCTAGTGACCTTGAAATTGGGGCATAGAGTACCATCTATTTAGGAAAGAAAGTTAGGAGCTTTATTACTATGGAAACCATTCACACGCTCACTCAGTTACTAAAGAATAGCGGTTGCCAATACGACATCTACGACCTAGGTCGTCGTATCCAGAAAATCGACAACACCCTATTCTCTGATGTTGAGCAGGGGAAACAGCCATACCCGTTTCCACTTCAGAAACAAGCTCACTTAGCGATTAGCTACTGGAACGAACACAAGCAACCTTGGATCTGGTTCCTAAAATTCAAACTCGATGAAAGAGGCTTACTGCATCAAGGGGATGTGGGTAATTTTCTTAAGTTTGTTATCGAAGCGATGGGCACACGTTTGAACGGTGATATCAGCGAAGAGCAACAACAAAAGCTGTCTAACAACCCATACACCTTCAAGCCTTCAGAAGACAAAATGGCCGTATTTCATAGCCAAGTAAGAGCAGGGTTAGACCTAGCGACGAGCCAATATTACGAACACGCTCAACACTACTTCACTGGCGATCTAGGTTGGGACAACTGGAAAACCGTTGGTCTTCAAGGCATCACCGATATGTGTGCTCGCTTAGGCAGTCAGCAAAACGGTGTCGCTATTCGCAAGGCATTGAATAAACTGCCATCAGAGCCGCTATACGCAACACTAGGGGCGCTTGAGCACACGCAAATCAATGATAAGCTCGCTCAACGCTTACAAGAAATGGCAGACAATGAGATTAACAGTCAAGAGCCGGATCTGTTCTTACTGTCAGCTTTGGTTCGTGCCCTTTCCGGTGCAGAACAAAGGATCGCGAATAACATCATTAACCAAGTTCTCGCGAGTCCACGCTTTAGCCACCAAGAGGTGTTAATTGGTTTAGCGGGTCGCAGCTGGCACGCACTACAAGATCCAGCGATTGCCGAGCAATTCTTGTTGCGCCTCGCACAAACAGGCAACCAAAACCTGTTCAATCAGTTATTTGCAGATTTAGTGATGATTCCGACACTAAGAATGGTATTTTTGCCGTTGTTGAATTCGAACCCATCACCAGAACTCGCAAACGCATTGATTGAGTTACAACAAGCGGCTAAGTCGCAATAAAAACTAGACAGAACAGCTCAGTAGCTCGTAACAACGAGCTCAAAACACAATTGGAATAGAAAGATAAAAGGAAGTATGGACTAAATGATAGATA
This sequence comes from Vibrio sp. 10N.247.310.17, assembly GCF_041466605.1. NCBI lineage: Bacteria > Pseudomonadati > Pseudomonadota > Gammaproteobacteria > Vibrionales > Vibrionaceae > Vibrio > Vibrio sp. 10N.247.310.17. Next base: position 53,332 of record NZ_JBFSTC010000025.1, read on the forward strand.
ACTTAGTGGCTATTTTGATGCTGTGCTTCTTTTGCTTTCTGTTTTGGCAGCAGCGCAGGCAATCCGAGCTTGCGAAAGCTGCCATTGCGAGAAAGTGTAAAGAGCTCGACTTGCAGCTATTAAGCGTTGCCTTCAACGGTCATAAACTTAAGATGCGCCATGAGCTCACGACCATTTGGCGCTGGCATACTGTGTACCATTTTGAATTTTCGGCATTAGGTGATGACCTATACCAAGGAAAACTGACCATGGTCGGCTTCCGCTCTATGCGGTTTGAGCTACAGCCTCATAGAATGTAACGTCGCAGTGCGCGTTATAGCTATATTCATGATAAGGGCCAAACGAATCTTGTTTGGTTTCCTTAAATTCAAACCCTAGTTTTTCTAATAACTTAATCGATGGGTTGTGGCCGACATTCACAGTCGCAACAACATTCGTTAGGCGCTCTTCAAAACACACCAAACTTAAAAATGGTTTTAGCACCTCACTAGCAAAGCCGCGATTCCAATGCTCTTTATCCAAAATAAAGCCAAGCTCATGCCTACCCTCTTCTGATGAAATAAAGACATGTCCAAGATATTCACGGGTTTGGTTGTGGATGATAGCGCGGCAGAAGCCGACGTTGTCTTGCAGTATCTCTTGAAATAAGAACTTCGCAGAGGCAATAGAGTGCGGCCCATTCATTTCAGAACGATTAACGGGGCAGCAATTCAACTTGATAAAGTCGTGTTGTAGCTGTTCGGTATAAGGTACCAACAGCGTTCTTGAGGTTGCTATCGTCATAAAACACTCCTTGTGTTGACCATTAGCAGAAAAGCAGATGTCGCGATCTTAGATAAAAGCTCCTGAATTAAAGAGCCCCCTAGAGAGAAGAAAAGTCTCAGATAAAGAAAAGCCCCGACACCGAAGTGTCAGGGCTAGGGTCTTACTCGCAGCAGTCCGGCTACTAATAAATGCTCCATGCATCATCCATAATAGTGGCTGTAATCCTTCAGCTCTTTCCTTTACTTCGCCGTCCTAGCGGTGTCCAATCATCCTGAAAGCTAACAATCCTAGTTAGCGCACATCACTTGTTCCGTGAGCGGTGTCCTTTACATCGTCCTGATGCTAATCCAACCCTTTAAATCCTAAAGGTGTCCATTGTCATTCCGTTGCAGCTAACTTCCTGTTAACTGACTGTATCCCTACAATGTCCTTACGCTCCATGCTTGACTACTCAATCCTAAGTAACCAAATCTTCATCCTGAAGATAACCAAATCCTTGGTGCTTTCCTGTTCCGTGTCAGAATCCTTCCGACAAGGTTTAATTTACGCGATTTACGATTTGGGACAATAGATTTGCATCACATTTTGAATTCATAAAAGTTGTTAATTATATAAAACAACAAAAAATCAACCACTTAATCATATGCACCTCAATCTCTCTAGCGATGTATTCGTGTTATCTCACAACCTTTGTAAGAGATCTCTCACAAGCTATGGGCGGTTTTATGATTCGCTATCACTCACCAGAGCGAGTAAAATGGCTGAAGACTAAAAATGGAGGTCAACATGCTGACAAAAGATGTGTCTGAAGAGTTGAAATCAGTGCTTGAAGGACTGCAAGCACAAGGGAAAGAGCCTACAGTTGCTTTAGTTAAAGCTCGTATGAGTACATCGGTTCCGATGCCCGCTTTAATCACAACCATCAAGAGCTGGAAAAGCGCGAATCGCGTTCCTAAAGTTGAAGTCGCGACACAAGAAGAGCCTGCACTTGATCGTGTTAGCCAACTGGAAAAGCAAATCCTTGAACTTACCACCCGCGTTGCCACGCTAGAAGCCAAGTTAACGGAACAATAAGTTAACTGAGCAATAAGCTAACAGAGAAATAGAACACTATGAAAATATGGGTTGATGCGGACGCTTGTCCCAAGGTTATCCGAGAAACAATCGTACGCGCAGCTGAGCGCACAGGGGTCGAATGTACCTTTGTCGCGAACCATTTGGTTCCCGTTCCCAAGCGTAATAACATTCACTCAATTCAAGTCCCAAGCGGATTTGATATTGCAGATGATGAAATCGTAAAACGCACTGAACCCGGTGATCTCGTGATTACATCCGATATCCCTCTCGCCGATGAAGTGATCACCAAAGGTGGTCAAGCACTTAGCTCTCGTGGCGAGCTCTACACCAAAGAAACCATCAAAGCGCGCCTGAACATTCGTGACTTTATGGATACCATGCGTTCAAGCGGCATCCAAACGGGTGGACCAAGCGCCCTCTCACAGACCGATCGTCGTGAGTTCGCGAATCACCTTGATCGCCTGCTAGCAAAGCGCTAATCATTAAGAAACATTGATATTCGTTCATAGCCATAACCGTGAACCTGTAGATATGTTTGTCGACATACTCCGTTCTTGTTACTTAACACTTGATACTAAGTGTTACTTTAACGGAGTATTGATGATCCATCTTGCCACCATCTCTTCTTTTTAAATCATCCCAATTTTCTACACTCTTTCAGATCACTTTCCGTGATTGGTACACCATAATTTCGATCAAAAAAAACCTGCACAAGGCAGTAATGCCGTTCACTTAAGAGTGAACGGCATTTTTGTTCTTAGCATACCGTTGTGG
>NZ_JBFSTC010000026.1:0-53340 GCF_041466605.1 Vibrio sp. 10N.247.310.17
GCTGATCAGATCGTAGGTTCTTGATTTAGTTCCATTGAATTACGCAACAAAGCCCATTTACATGCATTTTTTCGCACCTAAATGTCTAATGAATAAAGAAACTGATTCAGTTACAGGTTACTGAATTCTTTAATTAACGAGCAACCATGCTGGCTGCAATAACCACCAACAGTACTGAGAAGATCTTCTTAATCGTTGGAACCGGTAAATGGTTAGTTGCTTTTGCGCCTAGCGGAGCTGTAAACCAAGATGTGCACACGATGCCCAGCAGTGCAGGCAAATAAACAAAGCCAGCAAAACCGTCTGTTAGAGCAAAGTGGCTGCTGCCTGAACTGATGTAACCTATCGAGCCAAACAACGCGATAACAATGCCACAAGCCGACGCACAACCAATCGCCTTTTTCATATCGACAGAGAAGAACGTCAATAGTGGAACCAGCAATGCCCCACCACCAATGCCTATCATGGCTGACAAGCCGCCCGTAATAGTTGTAAGAACCGTTAGTACGCCCTTGTTCGGTAGCTTTCGTTCTTTAGGCGCGTCATTTTTGCTGCTTAAGAACATCTTGATCGCAATAAGAACCACACTCACGGCAAACACAATACGAACCACTTTTTCCGGTAAAAGAGCCGCCATAAAACCACTAATCAATGCACCCAGAGCAACACCCAACATGATCCAAGGTGCCAAATCCCAAGGCACGTTTCCATTTTTGTGGTGAGCAAGCGCAGAGGAAGTTGAGGTAAACAAAATTGATGCCAAGGAAGTCGCAATCGCTGCAACGACCACTTGGTCAGCAGGTAAAACTTCTAAGTGAAGTAAAATGCTGCTTAACACAGGTACAATGATAAGCCCCCCGCCAATCCCCAAAAGCCCGGCAAGAAAACCAACACCACTGCCTAATAATGCACAGTATAAAATCAACAACAGCAACTCACTCATTTCGTCCATCTCTTAATTAAATTAATTGTCTTAAATAACACACTATTAATGTGGTTATATTTCCATCAAGCCAATTAATATAACTGACACCACCTAATATTTTCAAACATAATAGATCATGAATATTCCTCATGTTGATTGTGAAAGAATACCATTGTTAATCATTTATCGAACCAAGTATAAAAATACCAAGCGATTAACTTAATACCGTATTAATTTTTTCATACAGTATTGCCTTCAACTATTAATCCGGTCACAAGCAAAAATAAATGCAATTTTAATTCTAAAGACCGAGAAAGTCAGACTACAGATTGGGATATCAGAACAACATGAATACAGAATTTAATTTTACAATTAAGAGCATTAGCCTCGACGAGAACTATCAACCTGCGGACAGCACACGTATCACCACCAACTTCGCTAACTTAGCGCGTGGTGACAGCCGCCAAGCAAACTTGCGCAATGCACTGCAGATGATTGACAACAGTTTCAACGCATTAGCACACTGGGACAACCCAAAGGGCGATCGTTACTCTGTAGAGCTTGAAATCATTTCTGTTGATATGGACATTGAAAGCAACGGCGAAGCATTCCCTTCCATTGAAGTACTGAAAACCAATATTCTAGACCGTAAAACCAACGAGCGTATTGAAGGCATTATCGGAAATAACTTCTCTTCTTATGTTCGAGATTATGACTTTAGCGTACGTCTATTGGATCATAATAAAGGCCAAGAGAAATTCAGCATTCCGGAAGATTTTGGGGATTTACACGGCAAGCTTTTTAAATATTTCGTTAACTCTGACGCTTACAAAAAGAACTTTAATAAACCACCTGTTATTTGCTTAAGCGTGTCAGATAATAAAACCTATTACCGTACTGAAAACCAACACCCAGTATTAGGTTTTGAATACCAACCAAATGAGTCTTCTTTAACTGAACAATATTTTAAGAAGATGGGCTTACAGGTTCGTTACTTCATGCCGCCAAACAGTGTTGCACCTCTAGCTTTCTATTTCTTTGGTGATCTACTGAACGATTACTCAAACCTAGAACTTATCAGCACCATCAGCACCATGGGTACATTCCAAAAAATCTACCGTCCTGAGATTTACAACGCGAATGCGGTTGCAGGTAACTGCTACCAACCAAACTTGAAAAACTTGGATCACTCGCTAACTCAAATCGTGTATGACCGAGAAGAACGAAGCAAATTAGCTATCGAACAAGGTAAATTCGCAGAAGAGACTTTCATTAAGCCATACCAGTCAGTTCTAGAGAACTGGTCTGCCAACTACGCGCTTTAATCGAGCAATTACGCTCTTAAATCACCAAGGATAGGCAGTATAAATTATGAAAACATTATTACCGACTTCAACAGCAGGCAGCTTACCTAAGCCATCTTGGCTAGCACAGCCAGAGACACTTTGGTCTCCATGGAAACTGGAAGGCGACGAATTAACCGACGGCAAACAAGACGCGCTACGTGTCTCTCTTCAAGACCAGCAACAAGCCGGTATTGATATTGTGAGTGACGGCGAACAGACACGTCAGCACTTTGTAACAACCTTCATTGAACACTTGAATGGCGTGGATTTTGAGAAGCGTGAAACCGTTAAAATTCGCGACCGTTACGATGCGAGTGTACCAACAGTCGTTGGCCCTGTTTCTCGTCAAAAATCGGTTTTTGTCGAAGATGCTAAGTTCTTACGCCAGCAAACGGATCAACCAATTAAGTGGGCTCTACCGGGGCCAATGACCATGATAGATACGCTTTACGACGCGCATTACCAAAGCCGTGAAAAGCTAGCATGGGAGTTCGCAAAAATCCTTAACGAAGAAGCAAAAGAGTTAGAAGCTGCTGGTGTTGATATTATTCAGTTCGATGAGCCTGCGTTTAACGTATTTTTTGATGACGTGAACGATTGGGGTATTGCTTGTTTAGAAAGAGCCATTGAAGGGCTTAAGTGTGAAACTGCAGTCCATATTTGTTATGGCTACGGCATCAAAGCAAATACGGATTGGAAAAAGACACTAGGTACCGAGTGGCGCCAATACGAAGAGGTATTTCCTAAGCTTCAGCAATCGAATATCGATATCATCTCATTAGAGTGTCATAACTCTCATGTTCCGGTTGAATTGCTTGAGCTCGTTCGAGGTAAGAAAGTGATGGTCGGTGCTATCGATGTTGCAACCAATTCAATTGAAACACCAGAAGAAGTTGCCGACACTCTACGAGAAACACTGAAGTATGTTGATGCCGATAAGCTCTACCCGTGCACCAACTGCGGCATGGCTCCCCTTCCTCGTGAAATTGCCTCAGCTAAGCTCAATGCGCTAAGCGCTGGCGCAGAGATCGTTCGTAAAGAACTTTCAGAGTAACGGTTTAAACTCAAACCAAAACTAAAACCGAATTCTTGAAGCCTAAGTATCCTATTGATGCTTAGGCTTTTTCTATATTAGTACATGATTTTTATAAGCAGCGGCTTACCAAGTTTTATCTAAGTCTTGAGCATATAAAGAGATCGCGCGTTGGTACTCTTTAATCGCATCGCTATTAGTCGTAGATACCAAAAGCTCAAGTAATAGCGACGTCGCCTCTTTATGGCGACCTAAATTGTACAAACACATTGCGTAGAAAGGTTTCACTTCTATCGAGTCAGGATACTCAGCCATAGTCTGTTCGAAATAGCCTAAAGCCTCTGCATAAAGACCAAGGCTTCGATAAGTACTCGCCAAACCGAACAGCGCATCAAAACGCTCTACTGAAGAAAGCACGCCAGACAGAGATAGCACATAGTGCTCAATCGCCTGTCGCTCTTTACCTTGATTATCGTAAGACCACGCGATCTGCAAGTGCGCTTTCGCGGCATAATTTTCATCAGTGAGTAGCGTTGCCAACAAGTCACGTGACTCTTGGTACTTCTCTTCTTTTCGCAATTCGATTGCTTGTTTGATAATGGTGTCCATAGTTCTTCCTAAAATCAGTTCCATTTCAACGAGTCCTTTCACTTCAGACAACTGAGTAAAACCTTTTGATTGATAAAGCTTAATGGCGGGGTTCTCACTGAACACTCGCAACACTAACTGAGCCGATGATTGATTATTCGCATGTTCAATAGCTAAATCGAGACACTTAGAACCAAAGCCTCTACCTTGATATTCAGCTAATATCTGCAAGTCCCTAAGAAAAGTTGTATCACTAGTGTAACTGAAGCGAATAACACCAATACGGCTATCCCCTAAATAAACTTCATAGTTATCCAGTTCATCCCAGCTACGTAAAAACTGACTATGACCCCAAGCGATGCCACGAGCTTGGTAGTAACTCGCCATATTCGTTTTAGTGATCGATTCAGCGAACTTAGGATCGGAACCTTTGACTAACCTTACTTCCATATTGTGTCCTTTGTTTCTAAATCAAACATTGAGCAATACGTAATTTAAGTACCAAGAGTATTGCATCGTGTTTAAACCATCCTAATCAATCTGGTTCCTTGGTTAACGCCTTCTCTAACCACATTGAACTGATGTATTGACCGTTTTTCTTCGCATATTCATTGAACACTCCGACTTCTCGAAATCCAAAACGTTTATGAAGTGCTATTGAAGCCTCATTAGGTAAAGCAACACCTGAGAGTACGCGGTGAACACCATAATCACTAATCGATGCAAATAGCTGAGAATAAAGCTTAGAGCCTAAGCCTTTACCTTGAGCTTCTGTCGCAAGATAAATAGTGACCTCTGCGGTATCTTCAAATGCCGACATAACCCGGTATTGCTGAGAACACGCGAAGCCTAATAACGCATCACCTTCTGTCGCGACATAAAGTTGATATTTACTTTGACTAGAAAATTGAGAAAACCACTGCTGGCGATTTTCCAACGACAACTTCTCTTCTTCAAAGCGCGCATTGGTATGTTCAATATAAAAGTTGAAGATATCGGTGATGCCTGCAATATCAGGTAATGTCCCTACTCTGATTTCCATGTAATGTCCTTTTAGTTGTCTATTTTGAATGACTAGTAAACAGGCATCAATAGTGACTGCAGAACTGACTCTCGCAAGGAATACCATCACGATCACCATCTATTTTCACATTGGGACAGTTTGCCAAATAAAACTTTGCTTCATCACAAGATAACATCTCACTGCAGTACATTTTTCCTTGGCAGCTAAAACCCATACTCTCATATGCCGGATTTAACTTTGGCTCTAACAAAAAAAGATAAAAAGCTGCCCCTATAAGACCAACGATAAGTGCAGACAAAATAAGTGATAAAGGATTGGATTTGAGTGGTTCTATACCAACTAACTGAGCACTCGAAGCGCTGAGTTTAGAAGAACTATGTGATAGTTGAAATTCAACGCTATCTCCCACTTTTGGAGAACGATAACCCTTTCGAAATTTGGATATATGAACAAAAATATCGCCCTTTAATTCATCTGAGTTGATGAATCCAAAACCCCTCTCATCAACCCATCGAACAATTTTTCCATTCATAGCTATCCCTTCTTCAAACCGCTTTCAACTCTTGACTCATATCACCAACAATATGCAGATTACATTATGACAGCTTAATGTGGGGGCAAATTACTCGATGGACTCTTAACTTTACCCATTTTAGTCAGGATGCCTTTGCCCTTCTCATAAACAAGAGATAAACCAAAGTAGACTGAAACCCACAAGACAAAATCAAGAGCGGCTAACTTGATATCAAGTGGATCTGAAAAGATGTTATAGGTGTGTCCAAACTTTGCTTCAATTGATTTAACTAAAATCACTGTAGCGATAAAAATCACAATCCTCATGGGTTTCCCTATCTATACGTTTAAACTAAATCGTACACATGCGCGTGGATATTGTTTAAGTTATTCCAAGTATATAATGCGTTTATAGCCCTACATGTCGTTGGCTTTTTCTATAAACCAAGTGCCTTTACACGGGCCATTAGTTAAATGCCAGCGACCATCAAATCTATTGCTACTGCCACGTGCTGAAAATCGATAATCCCACTGGCTATTGCGGACTTCTAACCATTTAACGCATTACGCCAATATTGCACCGTTTTATCAGAGACAGAACCGGTTTCGTTCGCTGATGCGATCAAGAAGCCACATAAGTTGGTCGCAACTTCCTCATTGCCTAACAAATATAAACTACGAATAGCTCGCGTTAACCTTAGTTGGTTATGATCATGGTTTTTAAGCCATACATGATTTGCGGGGCTAAGCGGTAACAACGAAGATATTTCGATACCCTCTCGCTGCATGCCCCAAAACTCAAGCATCAGGTCAAGCACTTGTAGATGTGCAGTGCGAAGGTCTTCTGAATTAGCAAAAATCGCCCTGTCTTCTTGAGTAACCAACGGGGCATGTTGATTAAACTTAGTCCCTTCATCGATTGGGAAAAACACTTGGATGTACTTATGGTCGTGCTCCAACCAAAAGTGATTGTAAGCTAACAACTGTTCAATATTACGACCAAATTTGTCTGGCACTTCACCAGATATAAAGCGAGCAATCTCACTCATTTTTAAATCCTACTGACTATAACCCCCCACTTGTGGGCGAATGCATTATTACGCAGTAAACCTTGAAAAACCTAGTCCTTTACGTTGTAAGCACCGATCTGACTTCGAACGCCAAATACCGCACGTTAGGAATACTTGTTAATACTTCCAACTCACTGTTCTAACAGACGACACTGATACCCTGCGACGCATTTTAGCTCTGTAATATGTTCAGGGAATAGTTCGTGAAGAAAATACAATGCATCTGTTGGTGTTGGCGTAGCGCATGAGTTTTAGACTTAAGCCAGCAACCAGTGTGTTAATAACTGAGTACTAAAACCTGAACGACTAAAAGAGATAGGTAATATATGCACCGAAAGATTACATCTTTCAAAGACAAAACCCTTCAGAAAGCGTCCTTCGGTGCATATAATTTCAAGCGACTGACATTAGTGACTAGCGTAAGTCGCTAACATAAATAACTAGCGTAAGCGTCTCAACACAACCTGCTGGTCAAGCTCATTCTGATAGTCCGTGTAATCAAGCCCTTGATCAAATATGTACTCAGTGACAAGAGTACGAATGCATTCAACTAACGTGCTTGCTTGCCAAGGCTTTTCAAAGTAACGGTCGATGCCTGCTGCATTAATCGCATTGATGGTATCGGTGTGAGTGGCCTGCCCCGTAAGAAGAATTTTCTTTGTATTCGGAAAGCGGCTGTCATGGAACACTTCAGTGAGTAACTCCACACCCGTTTTCCCTGGCATCACATGATCAGACACGATGACGGTAATGTGTTCGCCTTCTGCGTCAAGTTCATCAATGAGATCAAGCACTTCTTGTGCTGATTCACAATCTTCAATATTCAGCCAACTCGCCAGCGGCTCTAAATCTTGTACCACTGCGCTCAGTACTTCTCTCTGGTCATCGACACAGATTAAATTAAGCTTCTCCATGTTCACCCTCTACTGGTAACTTGATTCTAAATACAGTTTTAGAAGCATCACTTTTCACAATAATACTTCCGCCATAACCCGCCACAATCCGCTTAACTATTGATAAACCCAAGCCCAATCCAAACGATAAACCACCTTTTTTAGTGGTGAAGTTGGGCTGAAATACCTTTCTACGAGTCACCTCGTCTATCTCAGGGCCGTTATTCGTGATCGTAACTAATATTCTTTTCTTACTTAATCTGGTTTGAATTTCGATTGCAGCATCGTCTGAATTCGACATTGCATCGCAAGCATTCTTTACAATGTTGACCCAAATCTGAACGAGCTCTGTTTTCGAGCCTTTAAAAGTCGGCAAATCTGCAGGGCTCAATCGCACAGATACTCTACGTAACTCACTTTGTAACAACGACAAGGCATGGTTAATGGAGTCGTTAATATCAACCGCTTCTTCGGTGTCAATATCAACTCTGCCAAGTTGTTTAACCGATTTTACGATGCCAACGGTGTGTCTAGATGCCAAACGTAAATCATGTAAATCACAGCCCATCTGCCAAAAACGAATCGCTTCTTCTGGGTTTTTCAGCCAATGTTTTGAAATAACGTCTGTTGCAGATAAAGCGTCAATTGGAATCGCCTTTGCAAGAGAGCGAGCAATGTTTTTGTCTAAACCATATTTTCTTTCAAATTGTCGCCCACGTGTTCGCGCTTCTGACGACGACGTTTTCTGACCATGCATTAACCCAAAATCGAAAAATTGACTGGCTTCTGGATGCACTTCTTCAAGCAGATCCATGATGACCGTTTCAAGTCGGCCAGATTTACTATTTACTACACCAATAGCGTTGTTAAGCTCATGAGCAATCCCTGCAGCCAATTGACCCAAGGTCGTCATTTGCTCAGCAGTATGTAACTTCTCTAGCGCTTTTTGTTTCGCTATCGCTTCTTGTGTTGCACGGCGTTGACGACGCGACAACTCGTTGACGATCACAGGTGTGAACTGTGCGGTAAGAGGGCCAAAGTTACGTTCATCTTCTGCCGGCGTGTCTTTATCGATCCACGCTAACTCAACATCGGTTTTAGCAACAACCGTTGAAGATGCTGTCCAATTACCTGAAAAGAAGCTATGAACGCCAATAAAAGCCCCACTACCCGCGCTAAACACTCGCACTTGCGGTGTATTCGCTTCGGAATAAAACCCTTCTAGTTCTCCACTAAACACATAATATAAACGAGTGTTTAACGCTGATTGTTCAATAATGGTGTTACCGGCACGGCACGTCACCCGACGTTCTGTCTGATTAAAATAACGATCGATAAGTGCTTCTAGCTTTTGTTGATACACGTATCGTTATCCTATGTGACCAATTGAATGTAGCAGCCACACCATAACAAAGCTCAATAGCACACCAACCACACCTAAAATAATACCGATTCTGGCCATTTGATTACTTTGCACATGACCCGTGGCATGAGCCAACGCATTCGGTGGCGTACTGATTGGCAGCGACATACCTAATGAAGCGGCAAAAGTCACAACAAGAATTAACGTCAATTCACCGCCGAGTGGCGTGAGTGAAGCCATAGACGAACCTAATGCAGCCATAATTGGCATTAACAAGTTAGCCGTTGCGGTATGAGACATAAAGTTTGCCATTACCAAACACAAGAACGCCGCTCCGAACAACACCACATAGGGTGAGTAAGCATCAAACGGAATGCTGTGTACCACGAGCCTTGCTAAGCCAGTTTTATCGAGAGCTAAACCAAGTGCAATACCACCAGATACAAGCCACAGTACGTCCCAAGAAATCTTTTTCAGGTCTTCTTTATTGATGATCCCTGTGAGTGAGAACACAGCGACAGGAATAAGAGCGACAGTATAAGAGTTCATGCCATGGCTTGAGCCCATTAACCAAAGAATGATGGTCAGTGCAAAAGTGACGTATACCGCAATGGCTTTGGGCGTTTTAAGGAATTTACCTTTGATGCTTAGCTCGATTTTCTTTTGGTCAGCTTTGTACATAAAGCCGATTAAAAACCACGCTAACGCCATCATAATAACGACAAACGGCACACCAAATGCCATCCATTCACCGAACGTAATGAGGTTATCACCAACTAAATATTTAAGTGCGATAGCGTTCGGCGGGGTGCCGATCGGGGTACCAATGCCACCGATGTTAGCGGCGACAGGGATACAAAGCGCAAACGCTACACGACCGGGATCTTTCGGACCAAACACAGCCAATACCGGCGTTAAAATAGATAGCATCATTGCCGTTGTTGCCGTGTTAGACATAAACATCGAAAAGATACCAGTGATCAGCATTAAGCCGAGCATCACAAACTTTGGGTCTTGTCCGAATGGCTTCAATAACACACGAGCTAAGTTTACGTCTAATCGATATTTAGTGGCGGCCATCGCTAAGAAAAAACCACCTAAAAACAGCATGATGATTGGGCTGGCGAATGTCGCCATGATATCGCTGTATTTTAACAGCTCACCAAAATGTTCTTCCCCATGCTCAAACCTTAAAAAGATCAGCCCTTTATCCGACAACATCAATAATTGCAGAACGATAATAACAACAGACGTCGCGTAAATCGGGATAGGCTCGAACACCCAGCACAATGCCGCTAATAAAAAGATCGCAATAACGCGTTGTTGAATAATCGTAAGGCCTTCAAATGGAAACGCTGATAGCGGCATTACGAGGATAATGAAAGGAATTAAAATAGGGATAATGTATTTAATATAGGGGCGCATAGCACAAAAACTCTTCCTGAGATAACAACTACTTAGAAATTAGATTTAAAGTTCTAATTTAGATCCGACAACGAATTATCGAACTCTTATCACTATCTCACTATCGGCTAGATCAATGATTATGTAATCGCGATATCCCCGTTTTCGTTTCTGTGCGCTACCTCTACGTTTGTATGTCATTTACTGTTGCATATAACTTGATTAATCTCGTCGTCAGGATCTTCCATAGGGCTACTGGCCTGTCGATAAAGATTAAAAAGTATTACGTCAACGCCGAAATCTACCTTGAAGCATTTACGTGCGTGGTTCAGATAGGTGTTCTATGCCCAACTCTCGTTGTTTACGTTTACTTAAACCACTAGCAACAATACGATAAGACTCAGACAAGTAATACTTAAGGTCATCGTCTAATTGACCTGAAGTTTCAACTTGCTGTATCCATTTCATCCCACGGTTAGCAAAGTACGGAGCCGGTTTATAACCCTCACAATCACTGAGAAAATCGTAATTTAAGTTGGATGTCTTAAAAGTAAATGCCGCTTTTTTGCCATCACTCCAACCACCAATGGCAAAGACTTTACCACCCACCTTCCAGACATCTGAATTGCCCCATTGAACGACATGACTCGTCCCAGTAAATGTCTCGCAAAAATGGTTAAACTCATCGTAATTCATACTCATTTCCTTATGCACACAACCTCGGATTAAATGTCTAACGTCAGTTCTTGTATGTCAATTAGATCGACTTCCCTACCTAATATTCGCTTGTACTCTACTAAATGATGAACTGGGATTACTGGCAATTCGATACCGAGATAGCTTTTACTGACTGACTCTGAAAAATCGATTTCGAGTTGATGCCAAGATCCATCTAGAGCCGACTGTATCTTCGTATTATGAGATAAACCAATTTCAATTTTTTGGTCTTGGTAAACTAACTGGAAATACTCGAGATCCCAACCGTATTCTGCATAGTGAATTAACGGCTTAGATATGAATTGCGATACGCGAGCCAAAACCTTGTTTGCGTCAAAGTTGTGGATATAAAGGTCTATGTCTGCGATTTCACGACTACCACCATGTATCGTTGCAGCTAGCCCTCCGACAATTTGATACTCAACACCCTCGGCATCCAAGAGCTCTTTGAGCCACTTCAGCGCTACTTTCACTTTTTCACTCATCTAATTCCCTTAGCTGAATTTTCCCTATACCAAAACATCTAACTGAGCAGCAATCATCAGTTATAGGTGCCGTGTACGTTTGTAATGCCGCTATTTCAACTTAAATGGCTCTTTGAATATTCAAACAACTTGAAATCATCTGATTGGTCTGGCTGAACTTCACCGACTTTGATATAGCCTAACTTTTCGTAGAAATGGTGGTTTCTGTAGGACTGATAAGGGGTGAACAAAGTCCAGTTTGCGATATGCGAATACTGGTGTTCAATAAGGCTCATGGCTTGAGAGCCAATATGTTTATTTTGATACTGAACATCAATGTAGAAATATCGGATCTCAATACTGCTCTGCTCACCACACTCTACGCAAATTGCCCCAGCATAGTCGCTGTTGTACAGCACTTTATAAAAGTTGCCTTTACTAACCTCAGCTTGGAACCACTCTGTTGATTCTATGTTTGGCGGGAACGCACCGTATTTTTCCACATCGTCTGCAAATGCGCTGAGTGCAGACTTCTGCAGCTGTTGGATATCGGCAGTGCTGGCAAGTTCAAGTTGGAGGGAGATATCCGGCATAATTGTCCTTAATTCATCACATACATCTATTTCATGTCAGTTCGTCGGCTCATAAAACTCATGTCACCCCTTACGAGAGGTTCCACTTATTCCTTCGACACAGAACGTGTTATGAAACTATAAAGTATAAGCCCGACAAACAACACTTGGCGTTTACCAAGCTCAATCATGGATCTCAATTTGCAACATCCCTAGGCTACAGACACAACAAAGTTGCACTTGCTCCCTTGATTGAAAAACCAAATAGGGAGCAATTTTATACTGCCTTCTTCTAAACGTAGATTCTTGTTAGAACGCAATTTTCACTTGTACTGTGATAATACCGGAGAAACTAAAGGATTAGCCCGCAGGCAAAATTGAGCTACAAAACAAAACAAAAACCACTGATTGACTTCAAACCCATTCAGGTTACTGATAGATTAGAGCTGTAGAGTAAAAACTCTATCGATATAAGAATTCGAATAAGGGTTATATATGAGACTATCTTTTTCTATCAGTATGGCGCTTGCAACGACAGTGGTTGGCTTCCAGTCTTATGCAAATAATATCGACACAGCAAACTCAATCTCTCCCGTAGATCCACTCTCTATTTCAGAGCCGCACTTTATTTCAGAGCCCACATCTATTACAAAGAGCAGTGCTGCGCAAAAACAATCTTTGGCTTTGCAAATCAGCGAGCGTTATTCCGACCTTGAGATCCAATTAAAAGATCAGATCACAGAGAGACACCCATCAACCTCACTCGACACACTCGACACACTTGGCGCTTCTCAAGCTTATTCTGCATTTTCTTACGAGATGGAAGAAGCTGACCTAAGCTATCGTAAAATGAAAGGTATTGAAGATTTTAGCGACTCTGTGTTAGAGCTTCGCATGGCTGATGAAGCGATGATCGAAGCTTGGAAGAATGGTGAAAACCCGCTGTTTGCATTTGAACCATCAGGCGATGATTCAAACTGGCAATACATCGAAGCCTATGATGTGTATGGGCAGGTTCACGAACTAGACGTGTACCAAATGCCAGACGTCCCAGTGTTTGTGGTTGATAGTAACGGTGCTGAAGAGCTCAAAGCAGGCTTAATGGCGATGCAGGCAGAGATGCAAAAGCTGGGTACTACAACGCAAATCAATGCCGTTAGCGATACCAATGCCGACGAGAGTAAACCTCAAAAATCGTCTTTGATGAACAGGGCTCGTCGCTCGATGGCCTTGTCGGAACCTGAGCCGTTGAATACCACACAATTAACCAAAATCCGTTTAGCCGTCGACCAAGAACCTTGGATCTCTGGTAAAGCGGAAATCTACGCTATCGTGACGGGTGTCGATTCAAGTCGTTTAGAGCCCCAGATCGACCTCGTTGAGATGCCTTATCTGGACTACGACAAACAAACGTACTACCCGAACCAGACCGTCATCTTCTGGCCTCGCTACCGTTGGGGCGCTGCAGACATGGTCTTAATGGAACACTATGATGGAACAGATTATAAAGCGCTAGCAAAACTCTTGGTTCAAGCCGCAGAAGAGATACTGAAGATGATTCCTGATCCAGAAGTTCAGGGTTATGCGATCATCCCTCAGATCACAGGCAAGATTATCGATGTGATTCCTGATGGCGTATTAGTGAATGATGACGACTTCGTGGACGTGTACTACACCTTAATGCAAAACACGCCTTATGTAGACCGTCCGGGCGCTGGCGGAAATGCTGTCGCATCGTTTGCACCAGTAACGATTTCGCCTACAGAGTAAGTCGTTTCTTATTCAGTTAGGGCTTAATCGCTAGGCCCTAACTCTTCATTATCGAAGCTAAGTCAAACACAAGAGACCTACTCAGAACCTAATTACAGGGAGTAATCAAACACAATGATGTCTTCTAAAAGCGGACGAAACACATCTTTCAGCGCATCATGCTCAGGGTGCGGAAGGTAATTCTGGCGGCCTTCTTCATCGGCGAACGTCATTAACACCGAGTGGGTATAACCTTGATTCTTGTTTTCAGGGCTGTCATTTAATCCCCATTCTACTGAAGTGACCCCTTCAACCTTGTTTGGCATCGCTTCAAACAGCATCTTTAGTTTTTGAACCTCTGAAGCCTCAGCGTTTTCTTTAAACTTAATCAGTAGAATATGACGAATCATTCCCGTTTCTTTTTGAGTCATTCCTTGTCCTTTCGAGTCGTTCGCTTACTGGTTTGTAATGCTTAACCAACACCCAATAGCGATCTAAATTAGAGAACAACAAAATGCCACACGTTACACAACATGCCAAGGCTAGATCGCTAGAGTTTATAAAATACTCCACAACCCAATAACGAAAAATGCTGCACCCGAAGGCGCAGCATTTCTCATGACAATGGTAAGCACATCTTTAACGTTAATCACGACGACCTGTAAGCTGGATCGTTTGGTCTTGATCTACGTTCTTTTGGAATTGGATTCCGCCGTTAGACGCTTCATTTCTTCCTTCAAGTGTTAAGTCAGATTCAACACGCTCAGCCTTTACTTGATTAGCTTCGCTCGTTGCCATGTCGATAGTACCGGTATAAGTTCCGTCAGCAGCGAAAGCTGTGTTCATTGAAAGAGCCATCAAGCCTAGTGCGATAAACTTGTTCATACATCACCTCATATTATTTTTAATTATTTGTTCGTTTGATATCTGTGTTTCTTTGTTGGGGTAACTTTAGCGCTTGAGTGATAGCGACTCGAGGAAAAGCAAGATTTACCAAATGGAAAATCAAGGGATTAGCGAAGTTCTGACGCGGTGCTGTCTTATGGGATTTTTATTGGCACTATGATATTAGAGTCACATAATCTCAGTACGCCTGCCGCGCCGAGATTACTGCCTATAAAAGGATTCATTTGGAGAGCCTGTGGACATCAATCTAGACATTCAAAATATCCTCGTAATCAAGCGTATGTATGAACTTCGCAATGTTGGATTGGTTGCCGAGTCGCTAGGCAAAACCTCCGGTGCGATCAGCAAGAACCTTTCGAAGTTAAAGTTACAGCTCGATGATCCACTGTTCATTCAAACCAAACACGGGTTTGAACCCACGACTTTTGTTGAAACCAACATCGAAAACTTTGAGAAGATCCTGAGCAGCGTTGAAGCCATAACACACCAAGTGTTCTCGCCAGAAACTTACCAAGGCGATATCAAAATCTACGCGAATACCCTGTTCTGGGAGCGTTTTGGTTCGAAGCTCTACTTTGCTCTGAGTAAAGAAGCCCCGCATGCTCACTACTCATTCGTTCGGTGGGGAAGCAATGTGAGGAACAGGCTCATCGACGGTGAGGAATCCATTGCGGTTCATTACTTTGATGAAACCTTGCCACAGTCAATTTCTCAAATGGAATTCGGCAAAGGAAAAGTGGTGTTCTTCGTGAGAGAGGATCATCCAGCGAAAGACTTTGAATCGCTCGCCAACTACCCAATCATTCTATTTAAAACCCCGGGATGGAATGACAATAAATACCCGATCCTTGATCGCCTTAGAAATATCGGATTTCACGTAAACCCAAGAGTGGAAGTCGATCATCCTGCGATGATTCACGATGTTGTGTTCAAATCCGACTATTTTGGTATCACCCTCAATGGCAGCGTACCAGAAGGCTGTCGTAGTATTGATTTACCCGAAAAACTGACGATCGATGTGGGTTATGTGATGAGCTGCCGTCGTTCGCAAAAAGATGCACCTTTGAATCAGTGGCTATTCCAAATGTTGAAATCCACCCTAAAAAACAAACAAGCGTAGTTCAACATCTAAAGGCCTAAATGATTAACGGGTTAAGAGCTTAAAAGCGTAAAGGCTTAGCTGCTTAACGACATAACTCCCCTATCATCCAATAAAGAAAAGGCTCCCGAGGGAGCCTTTGATTAGGGTTCTAGTGACTATTCGCTTATGTTTTTATTTTAAAATGCTTCTTCGAGCGTTTGTTCGTTCTTTTTTTCGGTTTGTTTTTCAACGGTTTCAACCTCTTTCAAGCGCGCAGTGAAGTGTCTTAACACTGGCGGTTCGTAGGTAAAATCGAGCCCTTTCACTTGTCCTGCATTCTCTTTCACTTTTTCGAATGCTTCGATAATGAAGTCCATGTGTGTTTGTGTGTAGGTCGCGCGAGGAATGGTAAGGCGCAACAACTCAGCAGGACATGGGTGTTGTTCACCGGTTGCTGGGTCGCGGCCTTGCAGTAAAGAACCAATCTCAACCGCTCTAATGCCCGCCACTTTGTACAGTTCACACGCCAAAGCATGTGCGGGAAACTGACTAGCCGGAATATGAGGTAGCAATTTACCCGCATCCACAAACGCAGCATGCCCCCCTGCTTGCTGACACACGATACCCATCGCTTCTAAGCCATCAACAAGGTATTGAACCTGACCAATTCGGTATTCCAACCAGTCTTGACGCATACCGTCATAAAGGCCAACCGCCAAACGCTCCATTGCACCGCCTTCTAAGCCACCATAGGTTGGGAAGCCTTCTTGCACGACACACAAGGTTCGACACTCTGTGTACACATCCATGAAAGAGTCGTCTTTAAAGCACAACAAGCCGCCCATTTGTACCATGGCATCTTTCTTGGCAGACATGGCTAAGCCATCCGCGTATTTGTAAGACTCACGCGTGATCTGTTCGATTGTCCAATCTTGATAACCGACTTCACGCTGCTGAATGAAATAAGCATTTTCAGCGTAGCGTGCAGAATCCATAATTACTGGGATATCGTACTTCTGTGCGATTTCATAAACGGCTTTTAGATTGGCGATAGACACTGGCTGTCCACCAGCAGAGTTACAAGTAATGGTACTCACAATGTAAGGAACATTGGCCGCGCCCGCTTCTAAAATCGCTTCTTCCAGCTTCACTACATCGAAGTTGCCTTTGAAGTCCGCATTCACAGAGGTATCGAACGCTTCTTTGGTATAAACGTTCTTTGCCACACAGCAATTCACTTGGGTGTGACCTTGTGTTGTATCGAAGAAGTAGTTAGACAGGGCGACCATTTTGCTGCGATCGAGTCCTTTCTCCATTTCACGCTTCTTGATAAGAACAGGAATGTAGATCTGCTCTGCGCCGCGCCCTTGGTGTGTTGGAATCGTCAACTCGTAACCGAAGATATCCTTAACCGCATTCGACAATGCGTAGTAACTGCGACTACCACTGTACGCTTCATCCCCCATTAACATCGCGGCTTGCATACGTTGGGTGATAGAACCTGTACCGCTGTCTGTCAGTAAGTCGATAAACACATCATCACTATCCAGTAAGAATGGGTTCATGCCCGCTTCAACAATGGCTTGCTCACGATATGCAGAGGTTGTTCTTTTTACTGGTTCTACAACACGAATACGAAACGGTTCTGGTAGATGTTTGAAGTTTTCCATAATAGTACCTTTCTATACATTCCGATCAGGTCGAAATCTATTTTCTTTAGATGTCACGAATCCTCACCATTAAATTATTAGTTCCGTATAAATACACACATAAAATTAACAGTGAAAATAAAAATTAAAAAATTACTTATTAATCAAACCTAAACAGAGGCTGAGATAATTAGCGAGAACGACAAAACAACGAATATTCCGCACGAAATAATAAGTGCGATATTCATGCGTTCAAAGGTTATCAAAGCTGCTGATAGGTAAACAAAGCATGCTGCTTTGCTGGCGCGTGACGCCTAGAGGGTACTACTCTGAAGAAAGGCGGAACGAGAGCTGGTGATCTAAGGTATACCAAGCTAACAAGGTTAGCCATGTTGTTGATTGCCATTTCAGATACATGTTCACAATATATCCCTACGTTGAAATCAAGATGAACCGAAAATTAAATATAGTGCAATTGTTTTATAAATACAGCTTAGAAAAGTATAAATGTGATCAAAATTTGGAATGGTAATTAAATACGATAGCATGTTATATAAACTGTGAATCACAGCCGTTTATATACTATTAAACTAGTTCAACGAGTTACTTAATAATATCGAATCTCTTTTGAACTCAATATCTCTCTAATAAGAGGCGAAGATGGCTGTTTTCTAAAAAGCTATCTTCTAGAAATCTACTAAGCTAAAAACGCCAAGCTCTGATGAGGCTCAAACCTCACCAGAACCGTATTCGCAGTGAATGACTTACTTCTTCTTAACCACTTGTTTAATCGCCATTTCAGCTAACTTCGGAGTCGCGGCTTTCAACGCACTTGGTGCCACCTTCTTACCGACTTTTACTGCTTTATTCAGTTGGCCTTTAACCGACGTGCCTCTTTTCATGGCTTCTAAACGTTGGCGGTTTCTCTGAACGTTATTTGCGTCAGCGATACGCTCAATCAACGTCTGCCTTAAAGTATCTAAACCAAACTGTACCTTTTCTGGCGCAATCGCCAGCGGCAAAGCGATGTCCGGCTGCAACAATGTTTGATTATATTCGAGCGCTTGAGCTATGATCTTTGCTTTGGTTGATGTTGGGTTCTCTAAGTCATACGGCGGTTGCCACTCATCTACAGGCTTTAACCTATCTACTTGATTCACAACTGACACCACAATCGGCTTCTTGCGTGAGATGTTCTTAGGATCATCATAGAAAGCATCAAATCTATCTTTCAACTGCTTATCCAAATCACGTGCAGACTGATTGGCTTTAAGTACCCACAGCACCACATCAGCTTGGGTCATCTCTTTAAGCATCTGCGCTTCGGTTTTAGGATTGCCATCAAGCCCTTGAAGATCAACCACGCGAACATCATTATCGTCGACAAACGCGTTGTAGACGGTTGATGTATCGGTTGATGGTAGAACATCGACCTCGGCAACCAGCTCTTGCTTAAGAGCGTTGATAAGTGAAGATTTACCCGAACTTGTTTGCCCAACCAGCACGATTCGCACAGGCTCTAACTCAGGAGCAAAGCGTTGTTCGTCGAGTTCAGAAACATCGGACACTTTAAGTGCTTCATCTTCAATGCTGAAACGTCCGCTATAGAGATCAATCGCCACCGCCGCCACTTCATCTAATAAGGCTTGTTTAGCGGCGTATTGCATGTCATCAACCACACCTCTTGTCATTGAAGATGTCGCTTGCTCTCTCCCTAAATCAGAAACAACTTTTAGCGGGTTCAAATAGAGGTTTTTGAGGTGATTCCCCCAAATAGCGGCCTTAACGATCTTTTGCCCTAGCTCGCCATATTTATCATAGGCTTCGTAGCCCGCCTTAATGTAAGAAACCTTGAGATACTCAATGCCCGGTATATGCTCTCGCACTACCAGTTTGTAGCGTCGGCTGACCTCTTCGAAGAGTTTTAGCCCTTCAGGAATCGAGAAATCGAGCGATTTCTTATCAAACTTTTTCGCCACAAACTCAAGTACTTCTAAACCGGTTTGGTCTAGGTTGCCCCACTCTATGTCGACCATTAATTGTTGGCGTACATGGTGTTTTGAATCATTCCAGATCGACAGTTCTTTTTGAGACCAATCAGTCGAAGCCTTAACCAATACATCGTTGATATCAGCTTTGTTATGTTGTGAATCAGATTCAGAACTTCCCTCGCCAAGGCCGTCGCTCTCTTTATTTGAGAAGGGCTCCGTACTTGAAGATCGGCGTGAAGAGCGGCTAGAAATGAATAAAGGAATGGTGAACACCAAGGTACTCACGGCAATCGCAATCGACATTTCGAGTAGGTAACCGTATTTAATCGCCAAGAAGACACCAAAACCCATCATGATAATGCTTGGGAAGATGGCAGAAATCAGAGCAATGCCCCAGCGGCCGCTCGATAACACCGCCAGTAATCGAAATAGGTTTCTAATTTTCTTCATAGCCCGACGCCGCCTTTCCTTTTTTCAGGGATTCTTTGTAGATTTTTTGCATCTCTTGTTCAGAGACTTGTTCGCCTTTGTTCTTATGATAGAAGTAAAAGCAGGCCGCACGACCTAAACCATAGCTGGTGCCGAAACTCATGGCCGCTGCTGCAACCGCGCCGACCGTTTGACCATAAACCGGAATCAACTTTATCAGTTGTCGAGTGCCCAGCTTCATTCCGTATTGCAACGCAAAGCTACTTCCCAAAGTGCCTATCAATTCACTGAAGACTCTCTTGTTCCATTCGACACCATATTGATTCGCCAAACTATGTAGCATTTTCGCTTGAATCGCAGGTACCGACACCAAACCAACACCCGGAATCAAGTCACTGGCGGCGGCACTTCCTGCGTACCAAAGCACTTCATTTTCTACTTGATCAAAGTTGGCTTCTTCTTGCGTGGAATGCTCTTTGTCTTGCACCATCATTCCAATAACAGGAAGAATACTGGTTAGCTTTTCTAACAAGATGTCATAGTTGTAAATTGAACCACTGTTATTGCTCGAGTCATCCGTTTCGAAATCGACCGCTACCGATTCAAACTCTTTACCCCAAGCCTTCTCTACTTGGTTGGTGTTGAACTGAACCTGCCTTGCTCGATCTGTTTCACCGGAAAACAACACTGCAGTATGAACAAGCAGCAAGTGTTTAATCTTCTTCTGTTTCTTAATCTGCTTTAGAGCCGCAAGCACTGAGGATTGTTCAGGTTCGTCGGCTTTCATTACAACGACTAACGCATTACCTGCCTGACCAATCTCTTCCAGATCCTCTTTCGCATCATAATTCGCTTCGCTTAGTCCTCTGGTATCGAGAAAGCGCATCACCGGTTTGTCTTGTGGGAATTCATAAGACATCGCCGTCATGGTACAAGGCGCAAAACCATTGCCAACTTCAACAGAAGAGTCGCCAGTCACCGCCTGAATAAACGATGACTTACCTGCCCCCGTTTTCCCCAACAGCCACAAGGTCGGCAGATGCTGACGCTGGTATTCATGGGCCTGAGTCAAGTCTGGGTTCTTGCTCGGATTAATGAAGTCTTTTATTTGATCAAACATGTTTAGAGTAACGCTCACTTGATGTTGAGATTCGAGTTGATGACAAAGCAATACTGACTTATATAATCACAAATCATATTAAACTTATGTTTGTTCAGTCGCACAGGTTTACAATACCTAAATGCTTGTTTTTATTTGCGCGCTCATTTTTTATAGGCGCTTTTTTATACGTGCGGGTATCATCGTATTGATTCACGCATCGAACAAACATAAGCAAACATCGACAAACACAGAGAAGTAAAAGGTAAGTATGGAACAAATTTATTTAGCTGGCGGTTGCTTATGGGGCGTACAGGAATTTATTAAGTACGTTCCTGGTGTTATCAGCACAGAAGCAGGTCGTGCCAATGGAAGCGCCCAGCTAACAGAAAACGGGACGACACAATGCGATAGCACGCAATGCAATGGCACACAAAGCGATTACGATGGCTATGCAGAATGCGTACAAATTGAATTTGATCCAAGCGTCACGTCTGTAATGATTTTGATGAAACACTTGTTTGAGATTATCGACCCTTACAGCGTCAATAAACAAGGTGTCGATGTCGGAGAAAAATACCGCACAGGCGTTTACAGTACTAACGCAGAACACTTAACCGAAGCTAAGCACTATATTGCCTCTCGTGACGACGCCGACCGTATCGCACTTGAGATATTGCCGTTAACTCACTATGTCGCGAGTGATGATATCCACCAGCATCACCTAAGCCACTTCCCTGAAGATCACCACTTGTGCCATATCCCTTGGGATCTGCTGCATAAGTACAAATCCTAGACTTAAACGTTACGCCTTGAGCCTAGAGCCTAGAAACAGAACACTAAAAAGCCCCAATAAGCATTTACCTATTGGGGCTTTTTAAATTATTTCAGTATGAGCTAAAGCCAGAAAGCTTATTGAGTGATTTTCAAAAGCTCTCCGTACATATCACATTAAACTTTGGCTATTCAAACGAACGGCTACCGCAATCGATAGCCGCTGTAAAAAGTTATAGTCGTTGATTTAGAAGGAAATTAGCCTTCGGCTGGAGTCACTTCGTCTTGTTGCTCGACTTTGTCATCGACTGCTTTAACAAGTAACAGACCAACAGAGAACACAATCAAACCACACAGAACGAATACCATGCGTCCCCACATAGGGTTTGGCAGTACGAACATAGTCATTACGCCCACACCCGCTACCGCGATAAGTGAACCCAACATACGACGTTGCTTGTTATCCAGTTTCTTCTGTTCATTACTCTCAGCAACTAATGGTGTCGCTAGGTTGTTGAAGAACTTGTCGACATCTTTCTCACGGTGTTCCGGTAATGGCTTGTAGAACAATGTTGAAAGAACGAAGAAGCCAGCAGTAAATACGATGTGACCGATAAGGCCGATAGCCACTTTCAGATCAGCCCACTCACGGCCAGTTAGTTCGTTTAGACCGAACCAGTTTTGAATCATGTCCGCTGTGATAACGAAACCAACGAAGTAAGAAACCACACCACCGACTACTAGCGTGCCCCAACCTGCCCAATCCGGTGTTTTACGGATGAAGAAGCCACAGAATGCTGGAATCGTCATAGGGAAGCCGATCAATGCGCCCACGTACATCATGGTGTCGAAAAGGCTCAGACCTTTAAGAGAATTGATGAACAGAGCAACCAAGATGATTGCGATACCGAAGAAAGTAGACGTTAGCTTAGAAACAACCATTAGCTCTTTCTCTGTCGCTTTAGGGCGAAGAATCGGCTCGTAGAAGTTCTTAACAAAAATACCTGAGTTACGGTTTAGACCAGAGTCCATTGAAGACATTGTTGCTGCAAACATCGCGGCAATCAGAAGGCCAACCATACCAACCGGCATGTACTCTTGAACAAAGTAAAGGTAAGCGAAGTCAGCGGCTTTGCTGCCAGCTTCTGGGTAAGCAGCGGCTAAATCAACACCTTGACCTGCCATGAACCATGAAGGCATGAACCAAATGATTGGACCCAGTGTCATTAGTACACAAGCAAGCAGTGCTGCTTTACGTGCGTTGTTTGAGTCTTTCGCTGCAAGGTAACGGTAAGAGTTCAGCATGTTATTGGTGATACTGAACTGCTTCAAGAAGATGAACACCGCCCAGATGCTGAAAATGCTCATGTAGTTAAGGTTATCACCCGTAATGAATGAATCTGTTGGGAAATCATTGATGATTTGCGTGACACCGCCACCGTGGTAGACCGCTACTACAGCACACGTTACCGTTACCGCCATGATGATAACCATCTGCATAAAGTCAGAGGCGATAACCGCCCAAGAGCCGCCTGTTACTGACATTACCAGTACAACCAGACCCGTTAGGACAATCGTCGTTGTCATATCAAAGCCGAAGATACCCGATGCGATGATCGCAAGGCCGTTCAACCAGATACCAGCAGAGATAACGCTGTTTGGCATGCCAGACCAAGTAAATACTTGCTCATTCACCTTACCAAAACGCATACGAATCGCCTCAATTACCGTCACAACGCGCAGTTGGCGGAACTTCGGAGCGAAGTAAAGGTAGTTCATTAGGTAACCGAATGCGTTCGCGATGAAGATAATCGCTACGGCAAAACCATCGGTAAAAGCTTTACCTGCTGCACCAGTAAATGTCCAAGCACTGAACTGGGTCATAAATGCGGTTGCACCTACCATCCACCACAGCATATTACCTCCCCCACGGAAGTAATCACTTGTCGTACTTGTAAACGTTCGGAACATCCACCCTATCGCAATTAAGAATAGGAAGTAGATGCCAACTATCAGGGTATTGAGTTCCATCTTGAGACCTTTTTATTCATGTTTTTTTGTTAAGGTCACTATAAATAGATGGCAACCACATTTGTACTACAATAATTTAAATGCGTGACGGTGATCTTACAGTCCAGGGCTTAAATAATCATACAAGTGATCGGGTTCAAATTTGCAACAACAGTCAACACGATGCATCAAACTTACACCTCCCAAACGTTAATTTTCAGTTCAAACATCAAAGACAAGAACCATAAAACACTAAGATACTGATAGGTAAGAAAATAAACACAAAGGACAAATAACTAACATAGAAGCTAACGTCATATACGAGCCATCTACAAGGTAAATTAATAGAGAAACTCCACTTACCAACAAAGTGAAAATGTTTATTTTGTATGATTACTAGAAGCTACAACTAAATAAAAACCGAACCGTTCCGAAGTTCCGCAACTTGCCACCTCAATAATGAAAACTTGAAAACCACTAATATAAGCTGACAGTCTTTCACGGAAGTGAAATGCTTTTAACACACCGATTACACTTTCCCCGTCCATTAAAAAAGGTGTCATTATGAAGAAATACGTCCCAATCTTAATTGCTCTTAGTACGATGTCTTCTATGAGCTATGCAGCCACCAGCAATGATGATGTTGTTGTTGACTATTTGCAGATGCGAAAAGGCGTGGCTTACCAAGTCAACCATTCAAAGCCATTTACTGGCCAATTTGAAGAGAAGTTCGATAACGGCCAAATCGCGACCAAAGCCCAATTTTCCGATGGTCTAGAACTTGGGTTAGAAACAAATTGGTATCAGAATGGCCAAGTCGCTTCTAAAGTGAATTACGTTAAAGGTAAACTGCAAGGCAAGGCTGAAACCTGGTACCCCAACGGTCAGAAAAAAGCTGAGCTCAGCTATAAAGACAATGAGCTGTCGGGTGTTGCCTCTCGCTGGTATCCGAATGGCGAACAAAGCCTAACAGCCGAATTCAGTGACGGGCAAAAAGATGGATTGGTAACGGACTACTACCCTAATGGCAATAAGGCCAGCCAAGCGAAATTTGATGAAGGCGAAGTAGCAAACGGGAAACTCACTCGCTGGAATACTAACGGAGACAAGGTTGAAGAACTGACCTTTAAAGACCACAAAATCACGTCTAAACAAGTTTGGATGCTGACAGAAAGCTAGTTCAGTATAAGTTTGTGCTAAGGGCTAGTTTACTGAGACTGTCCTAAATCCTGTATAATTGGCCCATAGCACTGCTCTTCCTGATCGCATATTACTAGAACGGACTGCATTGTCATGAGGCTACTTTTCAGAGGTAATCTCAGCGTGAATAACGTTGATCTTATCTATCAACCTCACCGACCTATCAACCCCACCTCTTCGTACCTGATACATTGAAAAGTGCAACTGCAGTAGTGGGTCAAACGGATTCACTTGAACGTGCGGTGAGCAACCGAGAAGCTTAATCGTTAATCGTCTTGATAGATGCCCCAGATAACCCTCAACTCAAATTTCAGACAAAAAAACGCTCATGTTGCCTGTATCAACATGAGCGCAAGGGCAGATCTTCACTACCATGTCCTACCTTTCTAAACGAAAGCAGAAGTTATAATTAGAATAGTTGGGAGCAATAATCAAAATGCTTTCGCAAGCGCTTCAACGATTTCTTCTTTGTCGCTAATAAGAACAACGGGTAACCATTCGAACCCTGTTCATTCCTATCAAGTCCATATCTATATAGCAGGCTATGTCACTGCCTTGCCTACTACATTTCAAATCATCTCTGGTCGAGCTCTATAACACCTAAAACAAATGCTAGCGGTCTAAAGCATTTTGGCTTTTAGCCATTTTTCCTTTCTAACCATTTAGCCTTTAAATCGTTCTTACTTATCCGCTTCGCAGCGTCAGTTCATGCAATCAACACAGCAAAGTTATGTGTTGCTACAGAAAGTTAGTAAATAATAATGTATTACAAACAAAAATAACATCTAAAGATTCAATTTTTTGCTGTAGCGCACATTTATTGATGAACAAAACTCTTAAAAACCATGATCAATAGACAAACAAAACACTAAAAATCATAACCTTACCTATACAAACTGACTTTGTAACCCTTTGTAAATAGTGGTTTTGTCCTAACAACACGATCCAATTCACAGATCATGCGCCTTCAAATCGTTAGCATATTTGTATTATTTAAATGCAAAACAAATTTGAAATGGCCAAGAAATCGTTTCAACAAAAAATTGCATTTAGGACAAGAACTACTCTATTTGGCTTGTAATTATGGCCAATACTCAACCTATAAATATGGAATTAATACCATGAATAAAACTAAAATCGTGATTGCTGTGGCATCTGTACTCGCTGCTGGCTCTGTATCTGCGGCGTCTTTCGATATGAGACACGAATACAAGAGTCATACAGATCAACACGCTACTCGTGTAAAACTGGGCGATAGCATTGGCAACTTCCTTGTAGATATCGAAGCGAAATTCAAGGGAGAAGACGGCGAGTTTATGGAAGATTTGAAGAATAATGGTTGGGAACTTGGTCTTAATTATCGCCATGTGCTTAACGATAACTGGACGATGACTTACGGTATGCCAATAGAAGGTCGCGAGTCTGGTGTCACATACAAACCTCAAGTTCGCGCGACATACAGTGTCGACAGCATTGACGGTTTAAGCCTAAGTGCACGTTACCGTTACGATATGAGACAGAACACAAAATCAATTGCAACTGACTCAGACGGCAAGCCAATCTTAGATAACGGCTACTTAACTTATCAAAACGATGAAAACCAACGTCGCCATCGCTTAACAGCAAACATCAACTACTCAATGGAGAACTGGCGTTTCGGTTTTGAAGGTAACTACTACAAAGCAGATGATTACAACATCTACGACAACGATGATACAAACTACGAGTTAAATGCAAGTATTCGCCACATTATGGGTCAATGGGCACCATATGTAGAGTTTGGTGATGTGAGCACTTCATCGACTAAAGCGACTCGTGAACTGCGTAGCCGTGTTGGTCTAACTTACAGCTTCTAATCGATAGCTATATAAATAATCTAAGATAATTACTGTCCTAATTTTCTAAGACCTAAACAAAAGCCAGCTTAATCGCTGGCTTTTTATGTTTTCAAATCAGGTTATTCAACAATGATTCACTTACAGGAAGGTACAACCCTAACGGCTGATCCGATATAAAAAGGAAAGTGTCACTTCATCATTAGGCACGACTCGCTTCTGCTGAGCCAAAAACAATTCCGCTGTCGAAACGGCATCGGCTAATGCATTGTGGCTGTTGTACTCAGGAAGCCCATACCTGTCTCGCGTACCCGCTAGAGTTAAATCCACCTCTTCATGGTTACTGATCGCTTTCTCCATGCTCTTCTCAATACATAGTGTATCTAGCCAAAGTAAAGGCAACTGCCTTAAGCCATAGCATCTTAATAGATACTGGCTAATGAACTTCTCTTCGACCACACAAGCGTGCGCGACGATGATCTTACCTTTTGCGGCTTCGAAAAACGTCAGCATAGCATCATGAATTGAAGCGCCCTCTTCCAGCATTTGTGGTGTGATGTGGTTGATAACTGCAGTTTCAGCATTGATCTGCGAATCGTTATCCAGATAAATATGCTTGGCGGACGCTAAGTCTATTCGCCCCTTGACCACATCGACCCAACCCATAGATAGAATAAGGTCTTGCTCGCTGTCTAAGCCTGTAGTTTCAAGATCTAAAACGATATATTCGCTATCTTTGGCCAAGTCCGTCATCTCTGGGCAAGGTTGATCCACAAGAGCATGTAACGCCTCTGGCAGCTTAACCGTATTCAAATATTGCTTTCGTGTGCGCTTAATTTTCTCAAGAGGATGAAAGTAATTTAAAAACGATTTCATTAGCGTGCTCCGAAACGGATTTTCGCTGCTTCTTGAAGGTCAGCAATGATCCTAAAGGCATCTTTCAAGTGTTTACGCTCAAAGCTACCAAAGCTATCTGGGTTGATGTTGTTGTCAGGCACATCCCCGTTCTTCAGCGCTTCAAGTTGATGACCAAATCGGAAAGAGAGAATGAACTGGTAAGAGCCCAGAATGTTCTTGAATGCGTCGTCGCTCAGCATGCCTTTTTCATTGGCAGCTGCGAAACGTTCATCGGTTGCTGACAAATCACATTCCACCGCTAATCCGTAAATACGCGCAAGATCAATAATCAAGTTAATGGCGTACTTCTTCACATTGAGTGTTTTCTTGTTCTCACCCGATTTCTCTAGAACCAAACTATTGAAAATACCCAATGGCGGGTTGGTGTTTACCGCATCTTTCACTAGTGTGCTTAAAAACTCACGGTTACTGCGAATGTTAGAATGCAACTCATCACGAAGAATGCCTTCGAACTCACTGTTGCCATAGATGGTTCGAATTTCTAGGAACACACTGATGTTGAGTAAGCGTTCGTACTCAGGGTTAGCCACCCACTTCTTGTAGTAGTGCTTCCAAACGCTGAGTGGCTGACACCATTTTGGTGTCGCAGCCATGAATTTACCCGGACACAATGGATAATCACAACTCGCTAATCCGTTAGTCACCATCATCGCTAAATGTTTGAAGTAAATACGGTCACTGTCTGTCGCATCGTCAGAGAGTACAATCGCACTATCTTGATCCGACAGCATATGGACTTCATTACGAGCGTGCGAGCCCGCAACAATCCAAGAAAAATCACAAGGTGGTGGGCCTAACTTATCAATCGCTATCTGAATCAATCGGCGTGTGTAGGCGTCCATAATCATGGTCATGACCTTACCTACGGTTTCCGGTGCAACCTTGCCTTCCACCAGCGCTTCAAAAATAGCTTGTCGCTCTGGGGTAAACGAAGACATGGTTTTCACACTGCCCGCGTATTTAATTTTCTCGATTAAGAAGATCGCTTGGACACGGTGGTTTTGAACTAAGTGAGACGTAGTGAGAAGACCAACGACCTTATTCTCTTTCACAACGGGCAAGTTACGGATGTTGAATTGCATCATGATAGACGCAGCATGCAGCACCAGATCATCCGGTTTTACCGTCAGTGGAGAATGCGTCATCACCTCGGAGATCAGGCTATCAGTGCTGACACCGTGGGCGATCACTCGCTTAGTCATGTCACGGTCGGTAATCAAACCAACAATGGTTTCACCCTCATAGATCACGGCACATGGCGAGCGTTGATGAAGCATTTCAACCGCGACCGACTGAATAGTTTGTTCAGACTTAACGATAGCCACCTGCCCGCTTGCCACTTCTTCAACCTTACGAATGAACAAGCCTTTTTCTTTATTTGACCACACAACATCAAGTGCCGACTTCAACCGAACCTGCGCCTGTGATGCAAAGTGTTCTGCGCAGCTTGGGAATGCCTTGAACAACGCTTGAAGCGCCGAATGTGGAATCACATAAAGTAAGCTATTTTCGATTGCGATCGCTCTGTAGCCTTTCTCGTCATTAACTTCAGAATCTAAGAACGTAAAGCCGAACAAGTCTTCACTGCCTAAACGAGCACGAAGTACACCGTCTGACTTTCTTTGCTCCATAGAACCGGTTCGGATGATGTAGAGCGACTTTTCTTTACCCGACTCACATAGATCAACCACATCCCCCTTGCCGAGATAAGTGATCTGAACATTGGAGGCAAGTTCACGAAGTGCTTGTTTTGGGATCTTATCGAAAGGATCTATCTGACCGATAAATTGAAGAATATTTGGCAAAAGAGATTGAGGCATAACCATACTCGCATTTGTTTGATTAGTATTATTATATAATTAATATATCGAGTTGCGAGTTGATTTTTAGGTTGAATAGCAGAATTGATCAAGTTTTAGAGATCAGAATAAGAAGTGCAATGTCAGAAACATAAAAATACAGATACAAAAAAGCACGCTAAATGCGTGCTTTAAAATTTGTAAGGGCACATCAAGTGCTTTCAGTTAGCTTGTTACAGGCAATCGGTGATTTGATTCTTGCAAGTGACTTGCCGAAACTTGGCGTGCTTTATCACTATTGCCTGCCATAATGGCTTCGTATATTGCGCGATGTTCGTTAATGCATGTGCTGCCTTCTTCTGAAGAGTGCACAATAAAGTTAACAAACATCGTCGTCAATATGTTGCCAAACGGTAAGTAGAAATCATTACCCGTTGCATTGAAGATAAGGCTATGGAACTTCATATCAATATCTAACCAGCGAGCTTGATCAAGCGTTTCTTCGCTAGAAATTTCTACCATTTTTTGGAAAATTTCTGATAATTCAATACGTTGCTCGGCAGTTGCAAACTTAGCTGCCAATGCACACGCTTCAGGCTCAATCGCACGACGTAAACCTAAAAACTGATGACAAAACTGATCGGTATCAGCTAGTCCATCCATCCATTCGATAAGCTGAGGATCTAAAAAGTTCCAGTATGCACGATCAACAACGCGAGTGCCGATTTTAGGGCGTGACTCTAAAAGGCCTTTTGAAGTTAGAAGTTTCACCGCCTCTCGCAACGCCGTGCGGCTAATACCAAACTGCTCACACAGAGCCATCTCACCAGGGATAATCGAACCCTGAGGTAAATTACCCGACAAAATACCACGAGCGATTTCACGTGCCACCTGCACATGAAGGCTTCGCTTAGAGCCTGAAATAGATTTGAAAGTTTCTGCCATGAGTCTACTTACTTATTAGATATGTATTATTTAACTCGTACTATAGCACTGAAAGTATAATGCACCAAATGAGGGGGATAATAACGTGAGCTCCCTTATACTCTATGGTTCTATCAAAATCCCACAAACTTTTCGAAGCTTATCACTACCAGTCGTACCTTCTTATTTATACATACAAATAGTTCCTATTTACGCAATTTTGGCATGCGTAACATCACAAAAATCACCTTAACTTGTGAGTTCCCCTTCACTGCGACGCATTTCTATCGTTGTACACTTGATTGAACTAGGTGTTATTGTATGATTTATTAAAAATAATAGGTGACTGTAGATGTTTGACTCGATAGCCGCTACAAGCATTATCCCTCAAGCTTAAAGTCGCGCTAACTTAAATCTATCCGCTGTTTTTATACTTAATACGTCAGCCTGAGGTGGTTTATATGGCTATATTTTCATTGGTGGCAGATTCAAGCCGCCGAATTCATGTTCAAGTGGCTCGACAGATTGCGCGTAAAATTCTGTCGGGAGAGCTCAAAGAAAAAGAGAAATTACCCAGTGAAATGGAGTTGTGTGAAGTCTTTGGCGTCAGTCGAACTGCACTTCGCGAATCAACAAAGCTACTTTCAGCCAAAGGGCTTATCGAATCAAAACCTAAAGTGGGGACTCATATCAGGCCACGTGCTCAATGGCACTTTTTAGACCCTCAACTCCTAGATTGGATTCAAGATCTGGAAGACACCAAACCCTTCTTATCTCAATTTTTAGGCTTAAGAAAAGCGATTGACCCAGAAGCGTGTGCGCTTGCGGCATCCAACGCTACGGTAGAGCAACGTAAAGAGCTTTCGATTCTTTTCCAAAAGATGACCATCGCGGCAAATGGCTTTGATTATGAAGAGTGGACAACCAACGATCATCTGTTTCACCAAACGATTTTCTTGTCGACGGGTAACCAGTTTTACATTCCGTTCGCGAACATTCTGTCGACGATTTTCAAACAGTTTATCGACCACTCTGCCGAAGGCGGTCGCTTCTGTTTAGAAGAGCATAAAGCGATATATGATGCGATTATGTCAGGCAATGCGAATCAGGCTCGAATAGCCTCTCAAGCTTTACTTGATGATGAAAATCAAAAGCTGTCTAGGGTTGAATTAGCCATCGCATAACCAAGATTGACCAGACTGACTCGTGTATCCCAATACACGAGTCAGTCAGTTTTAGCGCCCATTTTTAACCATCCATTACCGTAGTGTTTCATCTTTAAATGTTGAACTCGGGTCCTCTCAGAGAAAACTTACGGTTACACACATAAGGTGTTGTTTGTGTCTACACAATCGTATGTAAGGAAAAATTTCTCTCTCGCCTGGCCCCTAGCCCTAAACGGTATATTGATGCAGTCGATGTTGATGATCGATACGCTGCTGGTCTCTCCTCTTGGTGAAATACCTTTGGCTGCCATGGGAATTGCGACGACTATGGTTGCCTTTGTACTCGGTATTCAAATGGCGCTGGCAAACGGCACTCAACTAGTATTAAGCCGCGCCGTAGGTTCTGGCATCACCGCTTCATTATCCAAAGCGTTTTGGGCAGGTCTGTTCATCAACTTAGGTATCGCGACAATATTTTGGTTTCTACTCACCTTTTTAGAACAGCCTTTAATTCAAGCCTTAACCGACGATAAAGCCCTTTACTTAGAAATCAGCCACTACCTTGATATCTCAAAGTATCTCGTCATTTTCACTGCATTAACGCAAGTGATTATCGCCCTATTTAACGCATTAGGAAGAACCAAGATACCGTTTAAAGGGTATTTGATTGAATTGCCGATCAACGCTGTACTTTCTTATGGGCTCATTCACGGCTTTTCAAATTTCGAAGGTATTGGTGTTCAAGGCGCCGCGCTAGGCAGTGTTATTGCTATCACCCTTCGCCTTGTGTATCTGGTTCTTTGCGTGTATTTCAGCTCAGCAATTTCACTCAAATTAGACGCCCAACGATCAGAGTTCATGACAAACGTTCGCCGTCACTTTATCGAGATATTCCCTGTCGCAGCAAATGTAACCATGCTGTTGATTGGCGCAACGATTTATCAGTTACTGTATTCGCAACTTAACATCAACGCGTATGTTGCGATTACTTTGGTGATGCCTTGGATTAGGGCTGTCTCTCAATTTATTACCGCTTGGGCTCACTCTTCCGCAATTACTATCAGCCAAGCGATTGGCTCTAAAAAGATGGATGACCTAGTCAAAAACGTCGATACCAGCATTGATATTGCGGTAGTCATTTCTTTTGTGTGTGCAATCTTGTTCGCAGGCTTAAGTATGGTGATTGGTGACATTTACCCGAACTTGGACGAGTCTACATATCAAGCGTTGGCCGTTATCGCCCCACTCTACATCTTTTTACCGATTGTTCGTGGCTACAACACAGTCCATGGAAATGTATTGAGAGCACTAGGAAAAACAACCGCAGTCTTCAAAATCAACTTTACTGGTCAATGGGTAATTTCAATTCCATTGTGTGCATTGATCATCTTTGGATTAGACGGCTCTATCTTTTGGGCATTTGCCATTCAGCCCTTTGAAGAGCTAGTAAAAGCGCTGCCCTTCAGACATCTTGCTCGCAAGTCATTGATAGAGTTCGACTCAAACAAAGCCAACGAATTGATGTATGACTGATCGCCACCAAAAAGTAACAAAGTTACTGTCCCGAGAAAATGTCTGAACTGCTTGTGTAGTCTCAGGCTTATCTCATTTAGATCGATATAGCTCAAATGAAGAGCCAAGACATTTCGTTACGCCATAAAGAATAAGGCTGCATTAAATACACTTCCTTAAAAAATATCGTTCCAAGAATGTCTAAAAACAAGCATAAAAAAACCCACTCAAATGAGCAGGTTCTTTATCCAACCGTGTCTAAACGACGTGATTACTTCTCTAGTTTAGCGAAGTAGTCGAAGATTACTGGTACGTCGTTTTGACCAAGGCCAGCATCTACAGCAGCTTGTAGGCTTGTTGCGGTACCTTGAGCGATTAGAGACTCAGTACCTAGCTCTTCGCAAAGAGCAAGGAAGTAACCAAGATCTTTGTTTGCGTTAGCAACAGAGAAACCTAGCTTCTCTTCGCCGTCTACCGCGTAGAATTTACAGAATTGCATGAACGGAGAGTTAGATGGACCTGCAGACATAATGTCAAACAATTGCTGACCATCAACACCAGCGCGTTGAGCGACAGCGAAAGCTTGAGACATAGTCGCAACCGTTGTCATACCCATGAAGTTGTTTACAAGCTTAGTCACGTGACCAGCACCTAGAGCGCCAAGGTGGAATACGTTTTCGCCTTGCTCTTCAAGAACAGGTTTAACTTTGTTGAAAGTTTCCATGTCGCCAGCAGCCATGATGTTCAGAAGACCATCTTTAGCATGGGCTGGAGTACGACCTAGAGGTGCGTCGATCATACCCGCGCCTTTTTCAGCAAGAGCTGCGCCGATTTGCTTAGTAGAAGCAGGGATAGACGTACCGAAGTCTACGAGTACTGCACCTTCTTTGATGCCCGCTAGAACACCGTCTTCGCCGTAAACGATTTTTTCAACAACAGCAGAGGTGGTAAGGCAAAACTGAACAATATCACTTGCAGCTGCAAGCTCTTTAGCGGAAGTGAAAGCTGTAGCATTGCCACGAGCAGTAACACGAGCCATCGCTTCTTCGCTTAGATCCATTACGTTTACGTGGTAACCGCGTGTTTGCAGGTTTTCAACCATGTTGCCGCCCATAAGACCTAGGCCAATGAAACCGATTACAGGTTTAGTCATGTTCAACTCCAAATATGTTATTGTATGATTATATGTTCATTATAATAACTAGCCGAATCCGCTAAGGCAACCGTTTTAGGACTTTCGTGCGTGATCCAGCGCATGAATTTCGAATGCGGATACTGACATCACTTATCGAATTGGCCTCATATAAACCCAAAGAATAGGTCTTGTGATTAATAAGTGACAATTCAGATAGCAACTCAGTCTTTCGTCCTTCATATCCGACAATATCTAACCGGATACGAATCAGTAAATCACTTACAGATAAAGCTTGATAGGTTTAATTAGTGTATATTCCTATCGTTCTGACCAAAGAAAAATGAGTCAGGCACACTCTTAAAGTTCCCCTCAATAAATCAAAGCCTCTGACACCTTTCCCTGCCCCCTAAAGGTACTAGAGTAGCTCACAACAAGAACTTGCTGAGTCAAGAATAATGCGGCAAAAACACTGTCATTTTTCAACAACCTTATCCAGTAAGTCATAAATTTCGGACAATACAACACCATCAATTGTATTACTTATAAGCACTAAAAGTTATTGGAAGTTATCGTAACAATACTCGCAGAACCAGATAACAACGTTCATTTTGTTAAATCGTTTCGTTGTCAATGCGCCGCTGCAGCATTGAACGTTTCTCTAAATTTAGGGGCTGTTGATCTTTCGAGCTGGGTTTTGCAGCATCTTGTGGAAAATTTATACAAGGAAGAGGCTTTGACGTGTAGCTGGCCTACATGAAAAGCCGATAACGCTGTAGAAATGAACCACAAGAGCTGCCCGAGGGTTCGGCTAAAATCGTTTTATGCTTTGTTGAAGAATATTTGGTTAGAATGACTAGGCTACATACTCTTCGCCGCGCCTAAAACGATTTTATCTCGAACAAAACTTAACCACGAAAGGTAAACAGCCCCTAGTCATCAACCCTAAACATCAGATGTAAATTGAACCCAATTAATTCAAACGATCTCCCCCTCAAACCACACGTATAAAAAAACCGAGCAACTCGCAACGAGTTACTCGGTTTGACTTATTTCCGATATTCTTTGTCATCGACATTAATTTCGTTCAGTTACTTAGATGCGAACACCCTTACAATCGAACATGATATGGCGCTTCGTTCCCGCAAAGCACCACATCAACACAAGCCATCGTTAAACGGCCTATGTGTCAATCATTTACAGTTGAGCAAATGACCCTTCCCACGAGTATGTCTCACCCGCGAACTCAACTGTGTGAGTTGCTTGCTGCGTGTCTTCAGCTTGGTTTGAAATACCGTAATGGTAAGTGTTACCAGAAGTAGTCTGAATGCGAACAACAGTCCCGACACTGTTATGGCCCACAACAGACACTGATTTAACCAGGCCACGAGCGCCTACAGAGGCTTCGATAGACTCGTTAAAGTAACCATGCGTTTCTAGTACAGAAGCAAACACGTGGTTTTGACCAGACTGACGTAAGATAAGCGCAGGCTCACTCTTAAGGTTAAAGTCTGGATCGTTAGCACCAGTGCGAGCAAAGATTACGTCACTGCCCGCATTCGCGCTGGTTACTAGGCTGTAGTAGCTGCTGTCATGTAGCCAGCTCACCAGTGAGCCCTCTTGGTTCACTTTGCCTGAAGCAACGTTCCATAAGTGCTGGTAACCGTTGTCTTCACCTAGCGGCTTCAGCGTGCTTTCGATGTTGTAGTCGAAGTCAGTACGGATGATTTGACCCGAGTGGTGAACGGGTAGGTCGTACTGGTGTTCAGCGTCAGCTTCGATGCGGTATACATCGATAACTAGTGGCTTCTCGAACTCAGGAAGTTCAGCAAGAATCACGCTGCGTTGCATGTCTACGCCGGTGTAGTACTCAGAAATTGTGCCGCTCATACCTTGCAGAGACTGGTCGTCTGCTACGAAGAAGTGCTTCTGACCAAACTTAGATTCAGCCAATGCCGTATCGAAGTTGTTCTGCGTTTTCTGATCAACCGTTACTGTGTTGTGAGCAACTGTCTGCTTACAGTAAGACTTGTTCTCTGGGATGTAACGACCGCCAAACTTAGGCTCAACGTTTACCCAGCGACCGAAGCCGTAATCGTGCAGCACTTCGTGGCCACGGTTGAATACGCTTAGGTGTAGCCCATCGTAGTGACCGTGGTCTAGCGCAGAGTGGTACTGGTGATCGCTGCCGTGTTGACCAAACCAAATCAACGCCATCGTGTCGTCGTCTTGTTCGTCACGGTGACGAAGAATGCTTACGCCGCCTTTTTCGCCTTCAGGGCCGTCCGTTACAAACAGGCTACCCCAGTTGAATGCTTTGATGTCGTCTGCTGCATTGACAGCGTCAGATAGCGTTTTACCTGAAGCATGGACCCAAACATCTTGTTGGTGATTAGCCATACCAAGTAAAGTTTCAGTCTGCTCATAGCGGTGGTAACACACAGACGTTGCCATAATAACGCCTTCATCGTTAATAGAAATCGTCTTCGATGAATCGTTCAGAGCTGGCAATGTACCGTCTGGGAATGCCGTTTTGAATACCGCGTAAGACGTTGTCTTGATCACTGAGTCGTTGAATTCGTAAATACCAAGATCTGGCTGACGACGTTCAATCGCTTCTGCGAACAAGTAGATTGGACGTAGTGAGAAACGGTGGTAGTAAGGACCTTCCATGTAGTAGCCGTCTGGCGAAAACAGTTGGTCAAGTTGCGCTAAGAAACCGCCGCTTACTTTGTCGAGTTTCAGGCCGTAAAGCGCTTTGTCTACTGACTCTTGATCGTTGATTGCGTAACCACAGATACCGACTGCAGCCACTGCCCATAAACCGTGGTTGTGTACGATATCGAAGTCGTGTGCGTAAGTAACAACAAACATTTCGATCATTTGCTTAAGAAGATCGTCTTCAATCAGACGCTTTTGTTCTTCAGAAATGGTGTGGTAGATGCAGCTGTACGCACAAGAAGCGTAAAGCATCCACATGTTTTCGTTCAACGTTTGGTGGAACAGCTTACCCGGAGGGTTAGAGTCACGGCTTACGTTACTTTCAAGTGTTGGGTACACCGTCGCGTACGCAGTTAACATATCAACGATGTAATCACGGTACTTTGTTTCCTCAGTGATAAGGAACAAACGACCCGCTAGATCCATGTGGATGTAGTTTTGTTTATGACGGTTATGTTCGTAGCCGCCGCCTTCACCGTGACCTGGAACTTCAATGCCAACTTCCGCCATGTAAGCGTCAGTTTGTTTAATATCGCGAGTCAGTGCGTTACCTAAAAGGCTATCCTTGCCAAGTTCTTTACGAAGCTCTGCTGCTTCCTCAAAGTTAAGTAAAAGTGGTTGATAGCTCATTATTATTTCCCCTGCTCTGCTGTGCTTGCTAATTCTGGGTTTAAAATTGTTTCTACTGAGTAGAAGCCTGTCCAGCTGTATACTTTACCGTTCAGTTCTACTTTGTGTTCAGTGCTCTCAGTCGCACCAAGTTGGTTGCTGATCATCACTGTCACATTTGACTTCTCTGTGGTGATTTCGACGACTGAACCGACGTTTGTATGCGCTACAACCTTGATGTCTTTCACAACGCCGCGAGCATTTACTGATTGTTCGAACTCTTCGTTAAAGTAACCGTGCGTTTCTAGAACAGAAGCGAACAGTGTTGTTTCGCCTTTGCTACGTAAAATGAATGCAGGCTCTGAACGTAGGTTGAAGCTTGGATCGTTAGCACCAGTGCGAGTAAAGACAACTTCAGCATTGTCGTTAGACGTTGCGCCTAGCCAAGTGTAGTACGTGTTGTTTTGTAGCCAGCTCACAAGTGCTGTGCCCTTGACTTCACCACTTGCGACGTTCCATAAGTGTTGATAACCGAAATCGCTGCCTAGCGTGTTTAACTCTTTGTTTGCTTGGTATTCAAAGTTAGTGCGAACAATCTGACCTGCATATTGGTGTGAGTAGTCGTATTGGTGCTCGCCTTCGCCGCCTTTTGTAGAGTCTAAGCGGTAAAGGTCTAACAATAGCGGAGATTCAAGCTCTTCAAGGTTTAACATGAACACGCTGCGTTGCATGTCAAAACCTTGGTAGTGATCGTTAGCAAATGCACTCATGCCGTTGATTTTCTCGTCTTCTACTTTAAAGAAGTGAGGCAAGCCGTGTACTGAGTCTGCACGCTCAACGTCAAAGTTATTCTGACATTTTTCATCAATGGTTACTGCATTATGAGCAATCGTTTGACGTGCGTAAGATTTGTTTTCATCTAGGTAACGACCGCCGAATTTTGGCTCAACGTTCACCCAACGGCAGAAGCCGTATTCACGTAGCACTTCTTGACCTCGGTTGAAGAAAGAAATACCCAGCGTATCGAAGTTGCCGTGACCCATGCCGTGTTGGCCGTAGTTCATCACTAACTGAGAAACGTCGCCTTTCTTATCCTGCATGCGGATAAAACCTTGCGCGCCGTTGTGACCTTCAGGGCCTTCGTTCAATTCAACACTTGGCCAGAAAGGCATGCCGATTTCTTTTTCAACAGAAGCCGCTTCGTATGCTTTAGATAACTCAAGACCACATGGGTGCATCCATACTGCGTCTTGAATCTTCGCCATACCAAGAATGTTTTGATCTACGCCGTTTTCTGAAGAGTAATGTTTGCTGTAAACACTGACGGCAACTTGAACACCCATGTCTGTGATGCCCATTGTGCGAGATGCATCGTTCAGAGCCGGGAATTCACCGTTCGGGTACGCTGTCGCCAGCATTGCTTGTACTGTGTTACCAATCACGCCGCCTTTGTAGTTGTAGATATCAACTTCAGGCATATGACGGTGAATCACTTCAGCGAACACACACGTTGGGCGAATCGCGTAACGGTGGTAGTAAGGACCTTCCATGTAATAACCAGAAGGTGCAAACAGTTGAGAGATTTGAGCTAGAAAGCCGCCAGTATCGTTACGGTCGATGCCGTACACTGACATTTCAAGGTACTCGCGCTTGCCTAGAGCAAGACCACAGATACCCACAGCGGCTACTGCCCAAATACCGTGGTTGTGAATGCGGTCGAAGTCGTGTGCGTATTTAACCGTAAACATTTCTAGCATTGGTTCGAAAATGCGCGATTCAATGTTGTCACGCTGCTCTTGTGTCAGTGTTGAAGCAACACAAGAGTAAGCCAAGCTTGAGAACATTAACCAGCAGTGTTCGTTCAAGATTTGGTGGAACAAACGACCTGTAGGGTTAGTGTTTTTCTGTACGTGGTAATCAAACGTTAGATATTTGTCCGCGTACTCTTCTAGTAGTTCTGTAACAAAGTCAGCGTACTTTTGCTCTTTAGTGATCAAGAACATGCGACCAGCTAAGTTCATGTACGTGTAGTTTTGCTTATGGCGGTTATGCTCGTAACCACCCGCTTCTCCGTGACCAGGAACATCAATAGGTAAGCACATGAACGCTTCTAGGTCTTTCGCGTTCGCTGCAATGGTTTTGCCCATTAAGCTAGAACGGCCCACTTCAAGGTGAAGTTGCTCTATTTCTGCTTCAGTCAACAATACTGGTTTAGTCGTCATATTCTTTGTCACCCTCAATAAAGAGTTTATCGGTTTAAACTTTGATTAAATTTTCAAACTCCATATAAAGTAATACAATATTAGCTTTAATTGTACCTATTCGTCGCAAAATGATGAGCAGAATCACATAAACCCGCATAAGCTATTGATATGAATAGATAACACTAAACATCAGGCATTTGTTAAGTTGTTGATTTATTTGCGCTATATAAAGTATCGCTTGATCAATATCACACAACGCTAGATATATTGTATTACAATTAACCTCATTCCCTTATGATGAACACAGTTAAGTAACACTTAAAAGATTTAAACAGATTAGGAGATACACAATGAACTCTTTCTTTATTCTAGATGAAAACCCATGGGAAGAATTGGGCGGTGGTATCAAGCGTAAAATCGTCGCGTACACTGACGATCTTATGGCTGTACACCTATGTTTTGATAAGGGCGCAATTGGCCATCCTCATACTCACGAAATTCACGACCAAATCGGTTATGTTGTTCGTGGTAGCTTCGAAGCTGAAATCGAAGGTGAAAAGAAAGTGCTTAAAGAAGGCGATGCTTACTTCGCGCGTAAACACATGATGCACGGCGCCGTTGCTCTAGAGCAAGACAGCATCCTTCTTGATATCTTCAATCCTGCGCGTGAAGATTTCCTAAAATAATAACTAGCGCAACCTCAGTTGCTAAGGTAAGCATATGAAATCATTAAACATCGCGGTCATTGGCGAGTGCATGGTTGAGCTACAACAGAAACAAGACGGGCTTCAGCAGAGTTTTGGTGGCGATACACTGAATACAGCACTTTACTTGTCTCGCTTAACAAAAGAGCAAGATATCAACACGAGCTACGTAACAGCACTAGGCACTGACCCATTCAGTACCGACATGTTAGAAAAGTGGCAAGCGGAAGGTATCGACACTAGCTTAATTGCTCAGCTTGATCACAAACAACCAGGGCTTTACTACATCGAGACCGATGAAACTGGTGAACGCAGTTTCCACTACTGGCGTAATGATGCTGCAGCAAAATTCATGTTTGACCAGCAAGACACGCCTGCTCTACTTGATAAGCTATTTTCTTTTGACGCGGTTTA
The DNA here is from genome assembly GCF_041466605.1 of Vibrio sp. 10N.247.310.17. NCBI lineage: Bacteria > Pseudomonadati > Pseudomonadota > Gammaproteobacteria > Vibrionales > Vibrionaceae > Vibrio > Vibrio sp. 10N.247.310.17. Next base: position 40,739 of record NZ_JBFSTC010000026.1, read on the forward strand.
CCTAAGTGGTATTACGCTTGCTATCTTGACAGAGAACGGACGCGCACAGCTATTCAGCTTCTTAGACAAATTCAAAGCTCAAGGCGGCCAAGTATTCTTCGACAATAACTTTCGTCCAAAACTTTGGGAAAGCCAACAAGAAGCGATTTCTTGGTACTTGAAGATGCTTAAGTACACCGACACAGCGCTACTGACGTTCGATGACGAGCAAGAGCTGTACGGTGACGAAAGCATTGAACAGTGTATTGCACGTACGTCTGAGTCTGGTGTGAAAGAGATCATCATTAAGCGTGGCGCGAAAGACTGCCTAGTGGTTGAAAGCCAAAGTGCTCAGTACGTTGCACCAAACCCAGTAGACAGCATCGTTGATACAACAGCGGCTGGCGATTCGTTCAGTGCAGGCTTCTTGGCTAAACGCTTGAGCGGTGGCAATGCGCGTGATGCAGCATTAGCAGGTCACATTGTGGCAGGGACTGTGATTCAGCATCCAGGTGCTATCATTCCTCTAGAAGCGACCCCTGATTTGTCTCTATAATTGCGCACTTTAACTATTAATCAAGGGTTTGCTTAGTTGAAAGCAGACCCATTATTAACGTGAGAAAGAATTCATGACTACATTAAATGAACAACTAGCAAACCTAAAAGTAATCCCTGTAATCGCTATCAACCGTGCTGAAGATGCCATCCCCCTAGGCAAGGCACTGGTTGAAAACGGCATGCCATGTGCAGAAATCACACTGCGTACAGAATGTGCAATCGAAGCGATTCGCATCATGCGTAAAGAATTCCCAGACATGCTAATCGGTTCAGGTACTGTACTGACTAACGAGCAAGTTGACGCATCTATCGAAGCTGGCGTTGATTTCATCGTAAGCCCAGGTTTTAACCCTCGTACAGTTCAATACTGTATCGATAAAGGTGTCGCAATTGTACCGGGTGTTAACAACCCAAGCCTAGTTGAACAAGCAATGGAAATGGGCCTTCGCACGTTGAAGTTCTTTCCTGCTGAGCCTTCTGGCGGTACAGGTATGCTTAAAGCACTAACAGCAGTTTACCCTGTTAAATTTATGCCTACTGGTGGCGTAAGCTTGAAGAATGTAGATGAATACCTATCGATCCCTTCTGTTCTTGCGTGTGGCGGTACTTGGATGGTTCCAACTAACCTTATCGACGAAGGTAAGTGGGACGAACTAGGCAAGCTTGTTCGTGACGCTGTCGAGCTAGTCAATAGATAGGTTCGCGTTAACCGGCTGACACTTGTTCAACGACGAAAGCGAGCTCTGTGCTCGCTTTTTTATTACGTGATATAAAGTGGACACACCTATTTTATTTTTAACCATACTTATTAGAGTTTTGTCACTTCTAAATCAACACGCTCGCTCAACTAACCCCTATAACCACATGGATATTTGTATTATTATTTTAAATGCTTACTTTCAAGCATTTATCCGACGACAACGATGAAGTTTGAAATAATTGCAAAAAATTAAGCTCTTAAACGGCTTTAAGTGCCATCTATGATGAAATAAACATGCGCCCCAGATCACGCTAAAGACATATTGTAGTACAAATAAACATGCGAAAGGAGTAATCTAGGTGTCAGTTAATTATGAAACTTAAAAGGCTGAAAAGATGACTATTGATACTTTTGTTGTTCTCGCCTACTTCTTCTTTTTAATCGCGATTGGTTGGATGTTCCGTAAGTTCACCACCTCTACAAGTGATTACTTCAGAGGGGGCGGCAAAATGTTGTGGTGGATGGTTGGTGCAACCGCCTTCATGACACAGTTTTCAGCATGGACGTTTACAGGTGCCGCAGGACGCGCGTTCAATGACGGTTTCGTTATTGTAATCCTATTCTTAGCCAATGCTTTTGGCTACTTCATGAACTATATGTACTTCGCTCCAAAGTTCCGCCAACTTCGTGTGGTAACGGCGATCGAAGCCATTCGTCAACGCTTTGGTAAAACGTCTGAACAGTTCTTCACATGGGCAGGTATGCCTGACAGTCTTATCTCTGCAGGTATCTGGCTAAACGGTCTCGCTATCTTCGTAGCTGCTGTATTCAACATCCCAATGGAAGCAACCATTGTGGTAACGGGTATGGTTCTAGTATTGATGGCAGTAACAGGCGGCTCTTGGGCGGTTGTTGCTTCTGACTTCATGCAAATGCTTGTAATCATGGCCGTGACAATCACTTGTGCGGTTGCGGCTTACTTCCACGGTGGTGGCTTAACTAACATCGTTGCTAACTTCGACGGCGACTTCATGTTAGGTAACAACCTAAACTACATGAGCATCTTCATCCTTTGGGTTGTGTTCATCTTCGTGAAGCAATTCGGTGTAATGAACAACAGCATCAACGCTTACCGTTACCTATGTGCAAAAGACAGTGAAAACGCACGTAAAGCGGCAGGCCTAGCATGTATCCTTATGGTTGTTGGTCCACTAATTTGGTTCCTACCACCATGGTACGTAAGTGCATTCATGCCTGAGTTCGCATTAGAGTACGCTTCAATGGGTGATAAAGCGGGTGATGCTGCTTACCTAGCATTCGTACAGAACGTAATGCCAGCAGGTATGGTTGGTCTTCTTATGTCAGCAATGTTCGCTGCAACGATGTCTTCTATGGATTCAGGTTTGAACCGTAACGCTGGTATCTTTGTAATGAACTTCTACAGCCCGATTCTTCGTCAAAATGCGACTCAGAAAGAGCTGGTTATTGTAAGTAAGCTAACGACTATTATGATGGGTGTTATCATCATCGCGATTGGCTTGTTCATTAACTCTCTACGTCACTTGAGCTTGTTCGATATCGTAATGAACGTAGGTGCGTTAATTGGCTTCCCAATGCTTATCCCTGTACTACTTGGTATGTGGATTCGTAAGACGCCTGACTGGGCTGGTTGGTCTACTCTCGTGGTTGGTGGTTTCGTTTCTTACATCTTCGGTATCTCGCTTCAAGCAGAAGACATCGAGCACCTATTCGGTATGGAAACAGCGCTTACTGGCCGTGAATGGAGCGACTTGAAAGTAGGTCTTAGCTTAGCTGCTCACGTAGTGTTTACTGGTGGTTACTTCATGCTAACTTCTCGCTTCTACAAAGGCCTATCGCCTGAACGTGAGAAAGAAGTTGACCAACTATTCACTAACTGGAACACACCATTAGTAGCGGAAGGTGAAGAGCAACAAAACCTAGATACTAAACAGCGTTCAATGCTTGGTAAGCTTATCAGCACAGCAGGTTTCGGTATCCTAGCAATGGCTCTGATTCCAAACGAACCAACAGGACGCTTGTTGTTCCTACTATGTGGTTCGATGGTACTAACCGTTGGTATCCTACTGGTTAATGCGGCCAAAAACCCTGCAAAAAAGCTAAATGATGGAGCGATTCTCAAATAGTATAGAGAAAGAACACTATTCGCTTAGCTGATATAACACATAAAATAATGCCCATGCTTTCCCCCGACAGCATGGGCTTTTTGTTGTTTTATCGAGGCTATTGTTTTATCGAGGCTATTGGTTTATCGGACTCATTCAGCAAGATTTAATAAAAAATAGGCCAGCATTGCTGGCCTATTTCGTTATGGTTTAGTTATTCACTTCTAATCACTAGCGCTTATCAATTGAGCGTTAACCGTGAGTCATGACATTTTGTTGCACTAGCGCATCCAGAATATCAGAAGGCATGGTGCCATTTAACGTCAGCTGAGGCGCAAGATCTTCAACCACAATCACTTGTTCTGTCGTGCCTAAGCCATCAGGGTTAATCGTAAGTTCAATATCATCCCCGTCAACCTTCGCATCAATGTGTTGCAGCAGTGTTGTTATATCTGGTGAGGCACTTTTCAGCTCAGGTAACACTTCTCTTAGATCGAGTTGGTCTCCTTCAGATAGGCTAAAGTCGGTAATCGTATCTTCGACACCATCTTCGATGTTGAACCATACAAACGAATCCATACCGTCGCCACCAGTCAGAATATCGGAACCGCCTCCACCGATGAGAGTGTCGTTACCATCACCGCCAACTAACGTATCGTCACCCGAACCACCTTCCAGACGATCATTTCCAGATCCCGCTGTCAGGTCGATATTGCCAGCCCCTGCCAATAACTGAACATCGTCGGTTTCTGTAGCTAAATCGATATCAACCCCGTTAGACACAATGTTCAAGTTGAGATCTATCGAAGCCGATGTTGCAGTATCGCTGTTATCTAGCTCTTCTGAAACCGCCTCCACTTTGAGTGTGTAGCTTCCCGGCGTATCAGAAAGCCCGACCACTTTCACAGTGTCAATCGCATCCGCCGTGGCAATCCAAACTCCACCACCGACATCAGTCACTGAACCCACATCACTCGTAATTTGAGCACCAACAGGCACATCACTAATACGTAGCGTTAGCTTTTCCGTAATATCGGTCAAGGCAGCAATAATACCAACCAAAGGAACGCCGCTAGCGCTTACTGACTGGTTAGCGGTGATATTTCTGACGTAGTTAGACGCAGTATCAATCGACAAGGTCGGCGCATTCGCCACAGGAGTCACTGCTATATCATAGATAACTGGCGTGGTTTCAATGACGATACCAGAAGGGTTTCCGCTATCTTTCGCGATGACTTCCAAGCCAATGCTATTGGTTGGAGACAGGCTCGCATCCAGATAAACACCCGCAGGGCTAGTCGGTGTGTCAATCAATGCATTTAGGTCGCTCAACGTACCTACTAAGATAACCGAACCTGTGTTGTTGCCATTCACCATCACAGTTGTCACGGCAGGCAGCGACACATTTAACGTTCCGTAATCCACCGTCAAAGTGACCGTCATCAAGTCATTAGAAAATGAATCAACATAATCAGGATCACTGACATTGATGCCACTCAGCAGCTGACCCGATTCTTCATCAATAAAATCAGTGACATTGTCACCATTAACAACAGGTGTATCGTTAACACCTTGTACCACAACGCTGATTTCCGCGGTATCCGTTAAGAAATCATTTGAGCCATTGGTTGTACCGTTATCTTCTACTGTATAGGTGAATGTAACATCGCCATTGTAATCATCAGCTGCCGTGAATACCCAGTATGGGCCATTAATCGAATTGTCATCCGCCCCAGCAATGTTCTCAAACCTCTGAAGCTGACCTTGACCTTGATTTTGAGTAAGGCTGATATCTGTTACGGTAAGGTTATGATTTTCGATATCAGAGCTTGCCGTAATCAAGTCACCCTCAACAATCACGATTTGGCCATCTTCCGGAATCGAGCCCAAATCAACATTGCCCGCTATCGGAGCATCATTATATTCCGTCACTTTAATAGTGAAGGTAGTTTGATTCGTTTGAGCGGTATTCGGATCACCCGCATCAATCAAACCGTTATTACCACCGTCATCGATCGTAGCATTAATGGTCACTAACCCACCCAGATTGAGATAGTTCTGATCCGGGTCCGGTTTGAACGTAACCTCGCCATTAGTTAGCGCTGCATTGATGTCAGCTTCTTTACCTGTCATGACAAGTGAGCCATCAGCCTGCAATACAAATGTCACACCATTGGATTGAGTGCTTGGGAGTACAAACTCGCCCTGTGCACCCGGCAGTGTTTGGTCAACTTTTAGCGTCAGTACATACGGTGCATCTGGATTATCAAAGTTTGCGTCAATATCGTAGATACTAAAGTTGTTGATTGCCACGCCAGTAGAGTCTTCTGTCGTTTCAAGGTTAGTCACATTGACAAAGGTCGGTTGATCGTTGATAGGATCAATCACTAAATCAACATTGAAACTCGTTGGTGTGCCTAAATGCTCCGTGTTATCAGCATCTGTATCCACAGAACGAACGGTAATCTGCAGTGGACCATTAATACCCAAAGCATTACCTGTATCACTATTATGTTCGCCAGAGTTAAATACGATCTTATCTAACGACTGAGCTGGGACGTTTAGTGTCCAGAGTTGCGTCGCTGGATCATAGCTACCTATAGTGGTTCCGTCAGGGTAGTAGATAGAAGCATCTTGAGGAACACCAGCCACTTCGACTCGAAGGGTTTCGGGTGCATTTTCGGTATACGTTCCGCTTCCTGTGGCCGACAACTCTTTATCTAAAATAGTCGCATTGATTTCGATATCAATATTCTGCCCTTCGTTGCCTGTTACAGAGTCCGTAGGATTGGTATCAACATCGTCACCAACAGGCACCACATGCAGTTTGAAGCTTGGTAAGTTTGCAGCCGCAGTCGGTACACCAAGTAGCGACTCTTGAGTGAACACTTCAACACCAAACTCAGCAGTACCACTGAAGTTTTTAGGCGGTAAAATCGAAATTTCACTTAAGTCGAATGAAAGCCCAGAAGCTTGAGGCAATTGAACACTCCACTCACCGCCACCGTTGTTTTTCACAGTGTAAGCAGAACCAGCATCTACACGCATCTGGAAGCCATCAGGTACATCGGTGAACTTAATCGATACAAACTGTTCTGATCCATCAAGGTCAGTCAGTGCAATCGATACAGGTCCTGTACCTGACAAGGAAATAAGCTGGTCTTCGTTGCCGGTAATCTCGATTACATCAGGATCACTACCCGGCCCAGAGACATGTACATCATCAACAACCGGAACAACATCAAAACGAACACTTGTATTGAAGGTATCGGAGTCGGTTGCAGTGCCTACCGGAAAAGCAGAATCATTGTAGGTTGCGGTATCTGTAACTGTACCACTTACATTAATCTGCACTTGGTTAATATCATTTCCAGTTGGGTAGTTTTCTATCGCCCTAAAGAGGACATTATCGAGCGCCCCCGCCGCGATTTCAGCTTGATTAAACGTGACTGAGGTACCAAGTGAGGTGCCCGTATTGTCATAGAATGCCCCTATTGAAGGGTCATCCAACGTCAAAGTAATGGATGCAAACGCCTCTTGCCCCCCTTCGACGCCTGATACCTGATCCGAAATAGTCGAATTGAAGTCGAGTTGAATGTAGGTGTCTTCGTAACCCACCGGATCTTGTCCAGCCTGACCGTCGTTATCAACAGGATTAAAGGCATCATCAAGCGAACCGACGACATTCACCTCAATCGTAGGGTCCGCCTCTGCATCTGGCGCGACTTTGATGACGACGTCGGTAACTAACGTTTTCTCATCACCAGAGAGCGTATCTTTGGTCACTATGGTTAGTGGTAATCTAAAGTCACCAGAGTAGTCTGCCGGCAAGTTAAGTAACAGCCCTGAGAAATCAGTTGGAACGCCCTGTTCAACGGTTGTTTCGAATACATATTTTCCATTAACAAAATCGACTTCACTGCTTCCCGCTAAACTAATTGGGAAAGTGCCTCCTGGGTTAATGGTCACGGAGTCATCAATGATAATGGTCACTTGGTCTACCGAAGCATCTTCTCCAGAGAAAGTGATCACACCATTTAGTGCTGCACCTAAATCAAGTTGCGTGTCTTCGATAGCGTCGACAACACTATTAGCATCCATTGTAATGTTAGCTGCAACCTCGCCTCCCCCAACAAGTACTTCTGGAAATGATAATGTCACTTCGCCTTCCCGAATAACGGCAGGAGATGACTCAACCTCAACACCATCACCGCGATCAACCACCGTACTAAAGATAGTCATCTTGATGTCATTGAATACGTCTGGAAGATTAGAAATAGGAGGGAAACCAAGACCATTAGGAGCACTGATACTAAACAAATCCTCATTGGTCACAACCCAACGACCATCGCCTTCATAAGCCGCGCCAATAACGAGTAATTGATTCAATACGTCATCTGATAATGGAGTCTTATTCGTGTCATTATTCGTTAATTGAATAACCAGTTGGTCGACTTCCTCAATAGCAGATGATGCATCGGTTTCTTGATATCGAATAACAAATTCATCCGTGGCGGACGGATTGTCGCTGTTGGTTGTAAACTTGAGTACACCAGTCAAAGGATCGGCGCTCACCGTACCCAAAGAACCAGTTCCAGCCACGTCGTCGACGATAAGCTGATTATCGATGCCATCATGAGTCTCAACAACGGGTCTTACGATAACATTGATCGTACCTGTAACCGTCGCAGTCGCAATACCCTCACCTGGGTTAGATGAATCCACATATTCGTGATCACGCTCCTCAACGTCTACCTCTGTCGTCAATGTGAAATCAACGCTAGAGTCAGTTGGCGGAGTCATTTGAATAAAGTTATTCGCTAGTGCAATTTGGGTAAATTGTTCCGGCGTTTGATTCGCGTCTTTAGGGGTAATCGTTAACGTACCAGCACCATCATTCACAACAGTCACATCACCATTTACGGTGGGTGTGACACCCGGTGGAATACCGGAAATCTTAATTGAAGTGAAATGCTCGTCAGAGTCGATATAGTCAACGCCTTCAGGATGCCAATCGATGTTGATAGCAGTATCTTCGTTCCCGTTTGTGACGTTGTTGTAGGTTGCTGAGGTATCGATGATAGGCTCAACCAACACTCGAATTTCTTGATCAAAAGAAAGTGTGTGACCGTCGTTTTCCGTTACGATCACTTTGCCTTGAATATGGATATTCTCGGTCGAAGAGTCGACAGGTCGAATACGAATACCTGACGTTGTACCCGCCTCCGTAATATTAGCTTCGTAGATAGGTTTTGATAAATCAGGGCTACCACCCGGTCCGGTTTCGTAACCCACAAAATTAAGATCAATAACCGTACCGTCACCATCCTCGATTATAACGCCATCAGGAATACCCGATAAGATAACCGTTATTGATTCGGAACCATCGTCCGGTAATGGTGTAGTGCCGGTGTCAGGCTTTCTCTCACCCGACAATACCGTGAAGTCAAGCAGAGCAAAGCTGTCGCCGTTTTGACTCTCTTGAATCGTCGTTTGAACACCGCTTGCAGTACCATCTGTAATTGCGGTCCAATCGGTACCATTCGTCCCACCATAAGGTGTGTCAGCAACCCCTTTCACTTCAACGTTAACCGTTTTAGTACCGAGTATTTCTACATCGACTTGTTGTGGGTTGGTTGACAGGTTTGCAGTGTCCTTCACTACACCTGTAACATCAAAAGTGAAATCCACATTGCTGTGTTTAGTTGGAACCACCTCAACATTAGCCAAATCGGAATACGCTATTTCGTGGTAATTGGTACCACTGACAATAGGAACTACCGTGGTTGTACCCACAAAGTAAAGCACTGCGCCTTCTGTAATATTGCTGATACGAACAAACAGTTCTTCAGAGCCATCCGTATCGACCGACCCTGTCATGGTAATGACTTCGTCTAGCGTGAATGCATCTTTGTTAGCTAGCGGACCTATGTAATCAGGATCATCTATATTGTCTTCGTTAATCTGAATACGATTAACACTGAACTTTCCAGCATCAGCGTCAGCGGTGACATCAATAATGATGTTTTGCTCTACAGAACGGGCCTCAGTTTTATCATTTGCTCCGCCGTTGGCAGTATCTTCATAAGGATTCAGTGTTTCTTCTGTAACCGCTGTTGCTTTGAATTTAATCTGACCCGAGAAATTATCAATAGGGTTAACCACGGTGGTGTTAATGTCTTCTGCTGCTATTTTATATACACCATCCGCCGTCAGAGTAAGCACATTGCCGTCTTTATCAAGAAGCTCAAACTTCCCGTCGCCTTCGATAACTTCTAACTCATAGGTGATCGTTTCAGTTTGAGTGTTATCTTGTGATTCTGCATTCAGCTGTAGTGTGACATTGTCTTCATCTTCGTTGACTTGATACTGATAAGTGCTATTACCATCATCCCAAGTAGCAATATCCGCTACCGCTTCAATCTCGATTTTGAAGCTTGAGTTTACTTTGTGGTCAAGAGTGCCTCCATTATCGATCTCCAATTGATAGCGGATCTCAACACCATTACTATCTGAACCATAGTTTTGGTCAGGGACAAAGAACAGGTTATCGATAGTCGCAATAGTTTGTCTGACTTCACTCGGGTTTAATGCAAAGCTTTGTTGCATTTGAGGCGGTCCAAATAATATTTGACCGTTAGTTTCAGGCGTTAACTTGTGATACTCACCACCCTCAAAGTAATAGAACGTGCCTCTATGGTTACTGTTTTTTATAATCAGTTGACCGATAGACTCGCTGTTATCCCTGTCATTCAGGTTAACCTGAAGCGCAACTTGAGCTGGTGCATTAGGTAAACCGCTTTGGTTGTCTTGTATATTTTCAAGAATCGGAGCATCACCTGCAGCATATGGTATTGTTGAGTCTCTACCCGCATCCTCAAAGGTGGTCACTGTCAGCGCGATCTTCGACGAATTCCTATCCGTAATAGTGATGTCCAAGGGTGTCGATGACGTATCTGAATCGCCATCCTTCGCTGTTACATTAATAGAGAAATTAATTTCATCACCAACATGCTCTAAGTAATTATTGGCTCTAAACTCTATCTCACCATTTGAGTTTATTTTCAGTCGACCCAGCTCTCGAGGATCAACAGCGCCATTGATCTGCTCGTATACTCGTACCTCTTGAGTACCACTATTTAAATCGAAATCACTACTGTAAGGCCCATTGTTCCCTGAACGGAAAACAATTCCACTTCCGTCAAAGGCCTCAATTTTGCTCAGTTCAGCGCCATCAGCGCCTACATCAGTGGCATCAGCAAACATATCGACTATAGAACCGCGATAACCCTGACCTTCAACACGAGTAATCGATTGTGTTGTCACTAATGGAACATCATCCGTCACCGTGATCTTCAGATCGATCGCATTCGATTGGTCTTGATCAAAATCTTCAGCAACGATTGAGAAATCAAGATCTATCGTGTTCTCGTTTGCACCGTCAGGGTGCTTCAGTGGTTTAAATAATTCGAATTGATAGCTGTTATCAGAAGTATCGAAAATAATCTCGAACACGGCTTCATTGCTGGTCACAGTTTGAGCAACGTATGTGAATTTTGTGCCGCTTTGTGAAACAGCTAGCCACTCTAAGCTTTCTCCATCGGAGGTTAAACCGGTCAAGACTAAATCTTCATCAACCAATTCATACTTCACAACGCCATCGGCACCTTCATCGACGGTGAACAGTCCATTGATAATGGTGTCTTCAGATTGATCCGAGCCTATGCCTGAAAGGTCGTCTTCATCGACAACCGTTTCGCCCGTCGGCGGCGTCATTACTGGAACATCATCAATGACTTGAATTGGTAGTTGATACTGGTTGGAGTCATCGCCATCACCGTCTACCGCCACAACATTAAATGGTATGGTTAGGTCATTTGATCCAGTAGCGTGATTTAGAGGGCCAAGTAAAGTGAATGTGTATGACCCATCGTTACCCAGTGCAAGAGTAAAAATCGGTGTCCCACTTGTGGTCGCACCTTGGTAGGTGGTTGTGTTCGCAGCCCCAGTAACCTCAGTGATCGAAATCGCTTCATTGCCTGATGTCAGAGTAGTTTCTAGAGTGGCTACGTTACGCAGTTCGTAAACCTCTACTTGGTCTGCACCTTCTGTGGTCACAAATGAGCCTGTCGCTTGAGCCACAACAGAGCCTAAATCATCTTCATCAACAACAAACGTACTCGCGACGGTTGTATCCGTAATGACTGGTACATCATCAGTAATAGTCACCGTAAGAGGCTTAATTACCGAATCCGTATTGTCTTGGTCGACCGCAATAACTGGCAAAGTGAAGATTTGAACGTTATTACCTTGCACAGGCAGGTGATCTAACTCTTCTAACAATGTGAAGGTATATTGACCAAGCACCAAACTATCAAAAGTGATGGTGAAAATGTCCGTTTGGACACCACCGTTTTCTACGAAGCCAATATAATTGTCGCTGTTTAGAGGATCTTCTTTGAGCTTAACAACCAGACCATCCGATTTTAGGTCCCCAGTTGTGTTGAACTGCGCAGTATCAATACGGAAGTGGTTCACATCATCACTACCAGATGTAAACGTCATTGTTCCGGTTTGAGTGACCGTTATGCTCGGAGAGGTGCCATCAAGCAAGTTTGCTTCAGCCAAGGCGACTGGTGGTATGTTATCAATAACAGGTGGAGCACCATCTGAAATGGTAAGCGTAACGGTCGACGTGACTTCGTCACCATCTTTATCTTCAGACGTGACCGTAATAGTCTTAACAATATCGCCCCCTGAATGATTGAGGTTGCGATTAGGTTCGAAACGGACATCACCTTCCAGAGTGATATACAGTTTACCTTCAGCAACAGGGAAAACCTGCTCTCCAGTTGTCCCCTGAACTAACGTGTACACGTTGTTATCGTAAGTAAACTGGGTAATCGTTGCCCCGTCGGCACTTTGGTTTGGCATGACATCGACAGTACCTGTCGTGACAACACCAGCGGCTAAATCTGCAACCGTTGGTTCCGTAATGCTCAGCGTTTGATTTTGCATGCCTTGAACATCATCGCTGACCGTCACTTTCAGTGGCGACATTAATGAGTCATCACCATCACGATCTACCGCATAAACGGGGAGTTCAAATATCAGGTCATTCTTCGCTTGTCCATCAGCATGATCTAATGCTTCAAGCAGAGTAAAAGTGTACTCACCCACAGTGCTAGTAGAGAAACTAATCGTAAAGACAGGAACTTCTG